>NZ_CAXBOV010000016.1:0-102264 GCF_963977355.1 uncultured Halopseudomonas sp.
AGTACTCGGCTACGAACCGAGCGGTCGGAGGTTCGAATCCTCCCGAGTGCACCATTTAAGAAACCCACTGGTTATCCGGTGGGTTTTTTTTTGCCTGAAATGAAAGCCTGCTAGGCTCTCAGTGCTTTTGTATGTTGGTTCCGGTTTCTTCGCTACATGAGCCTCCTGCTCATTGTGTGGTTCCCCCATTGCGTCTTTCAGGGACATTACGCTATGCCAGTTCCCAATAGAAAATCCCCCGAAAGTCTGACGGACCGCCTGGATCAGGTGACGGCTCTGCTACGCAAGCATCGCCTGGTTGAAAACCTGGTGCATAAACAGGAGGGCGCGCACCAGGATCTGGTTGAGCAGTTGGTGCACAAACAGAACATGGTAGAGCTGCAGCGCAAGCTCGATGAGCTGCACCCGGCTGATGTTGCCTTCATCCTCGAGTCCCTGCCATTCGAGGAGCGCCTGGCCGTTTGGCAGTTGGTGCGTTCCGAGCGCGACGGCGAAATTCTCCTGGAAGTATCGGACGCCGTCAGGGAAACGCTGATCGCCGATATGGACGATCACGAGATCATTGCGGCTGCTACCAATCTGGACGCCGACGAGCTAGCCGATCTTGCTCCCGATTTGCCCAGGGATGTCGTCCGCGAGCTGATGGATGCGCTGGATGCTCAGCAGCGCGAGAGACTGAAGTCGGCCCTGTCGTTTGATAGTGATGAGGTCGGTGCTCTGATGGATTTCGATATGGTGACCATTCGTGATGATGTCACGCTGGAGGTCGTCAGTCGGTATCTGAGGCGTTTCGAGACGCTGCCCGACCATACTGACAAATTGTTTGTGGTTGACCTGCAGGGCGTACTCAAGGGGGTGTTGTCGGTCAAGAAGCTCCTGGTGACGTCTGACGATCAGCTGGTGGTCGACGTGATGACAACCGACCCGGTCATTTTTGACCCCCATGATGACGCGGGAGAGGCCGTACAGGCGTTTGAGCGTTACAACCTGGTATCTGCCCCGGTTGTTGACCATAAGGGCAAGCTACAAGGACGTCTGACCATTGACCAGATGCTCGACTATATTCGCGAGGAAAATGAGACCGACGCTCTGAATGCGGCGGGTCTTGTCGAGGAAGAGGATATTTTTGCCTCGGTGTGGAAGTCGGTTCGCAATCGCTGGGCCTGGCTGGCGGTTAACTTGTGCACTGCGCTGATCGCATCCCGAGTCATAGGATTGTTCGAAAACTCCATAGAGCAACTGGTGGCGTTGGCGGCGCTGATGCCTATCGTCGCAGGAGTGGGTGGCAACTCTGGTAACCAGACGATCACGTTGATCGTCAGAGGTATCGCCACGGGTCAGGTACAGATTGCGCACGGTGAGCGGCTCCTGCGCAAGGAAGCCGGCGTAGCGCTGATCAACGGCCTGGTATGGGGTGCAGTGCTGGCTGTGATCGCCTGGTTGCTGTACTCCAATGTGGCTTTATCAGCGGTGCTGATGTCTGCAATGGTACTGAACATGATGTTGGCCGCATTCATGGGTGTAGTGATTCCATTGCTGCGTGTGCGCATGGGAGGTGACCCAGCCCTGGGCTCCAGCGTGCTGATTACGGCAATCACAGATAGCGGTGGTTTCTTTATTTTCCTTGGGTTGGCTACCATATTTCTGCTCTAGCGTGATGTCGCATGGTTTGCCAAAAATGTCACATCAGGCTACATTAGCCCGGTTTTGCGAGCAGAATGGATAGTTTGCCGGTAGCAGATTATCCATTCTGTGCGGCTTGCGGTGTAACCGCCCAGCCAATCTTGCCGAAGGGCGTCCCGGATGCACCGTACATAATGATGCAGGAGAGAAAATGAATTCATCCGAACTGGTAACGGAAGGTTTGGAATTGATGGTACTGGGCATGGGCTCGGTATTTATATTCCTCATACTTCTTGTGGCGGTAACTACTGCCATGTCTGCAATTCTTACCCGTTATTTCCCCGAAGCGTTGCCCGTTGCCAAGGCGCCAAAGCGCGTTCGACCCACTGCTGGCGCCGCTGTTGATCCAGAAGTTGTCGCGGTGATCGGGGCAGCAATCAAGCAGCATCGCAGCCGTCGAGGCTGACACACCCATTTTGCGCATTTTTCTACTCAAAACTACAAAGGCCATAACGCTATGACCGATACCAAGCAGCAGCCCTTGGGCATAACGGATGTCATCCTGCGAGACGCCCATCAATCCATTCTGGCTACCCGCATGCGTCTCGACGACATGCTTCCGATTGCCGGCAAACTCGATCAGGTCGGTTTCTGGTCTGTGGAGTCCTGGGGCGGCGCTACCTTTGATGCCTGCATCCGCTATCTCGGTGAAGATCCCTGGGAGCGTATCCGCGAATTGAAAAAAGCGATGCCCAACACGCGTCAGCAGATGTTGCTGCGCGGTCAGAACCTGCTGGGCTACCGTCACTACGCCGATGACGTGGTCGAGAAGTTTGTAGAGCGGGCTGCAGTCAACGGTGTCGATGTTTTCCGCGTATTCGATGCAATGAACGATCCACGCAACCTGGAAACAGCGTTGAAAGCCGTGAAGGCTCAGGGTAAACATGCCCAGGGCACCATTTCCTACACCACGAGCCCGGTGCACACCATTGAGATGTGGGTGGACCTGGCCAAGAAGATCGAAGATATGGGTGCTGACTCAATCGCGATCAAGGACATGGCCGGCATTCTCAATCCCTACGTGGGCTTTGACCTTGTCAGCCGCCTGAAGAAGACCCTGAGCATTCCCGTGCACATGCAGTGTCACGCGACCGCGGGCCTTTCCACTGCAGCTATCCTCAAGGCAGCTGAAGCGGGCATCGACAACGTTGATACCGCGATTTCTTCCCTCTCCATGACCTACGGACACTCGCCGACCGAGTCTGTGGTTGCCATCTTCCAGAACACCCCGCGTGATACAGGTCTGGACCTGCTGTTGCTGGAAGAGTGCGCCGCGTACTTCCGTGAAGTCAGGAAGAAGTACGCCAAGTTCGAGGGTAACCTCAAGGGCGTCGACTCCCGCATCCTGGTTGCCCAGGTTCCGGGCGGGATGCTCACCAATATGGAAGGCCAGCTCAAGGAGCAGGGCGCCGGTGACAAGTTCGACGAGGTATTGGCCGAAATCCCGCGCGTACGTGAAGATCTGGGCTTTATCCCCTTGGTCACACCAACGTCCCAGATTGTTGGCACCCAGGCAGTCATTAACGTACTGACTGGCGAGCGCTACAAGTCGATCACCAAAGAGACAGCGGGTATTCTCAAAGGTGAGTATGGTTCAGCGCCTGCTCCGTTCAACAAGGCCTTGCAGGACCGCGTTCTGGATGGTGCCGAGCCTGTTACCTGTCGCCCGGCCGATCTCCTTGAGCCGGAAATGGACAAGCTGACCGCCGAGCTCAAGGGTATCGCACAGGAGAAAGGCATCAAGCTGGCATCTGACGAGATTGATGATGTTCTGACTTACGCCCTGTTCCCCCAGATCGGCCTCAAGTTCCTCGAGAATCGTGGTAATCCGGATGCCTTCGAGCCTGTTCCCACAGGCAAGGAAACCGTGGCGGCCAAGCCAGGTGAACCTGAGGCTTACACAGTCACGGTCAACGGTAAGGACTATGTCGTCCAGGTTGCCGATGGTGGCGACATCACCGGCATCAAGCCGATTGGTGGCGAGGATGCGTCCGCATCTGCTTCACCTGCACCCGCAGCTGGCGGCGGAGATCCGCAGAAAGCGCCACTGGCCGGCAATATCTTCAAGGTGCTGGTAGATGCTGGTGACCATGTGGAAGAGGGTGATGTCATCATGATCCTCGAGGCCATGAAGATGGAAACTGAAGTGCAAGCTTTCAAAGCCGGCACTGTGGGCAACATCAACGTCAAGGTCGGTGATGCGGTAAGCGTCGGCGATACCTTGCTGACCATCGGCTGAGGAGAATTGAATGGATAATCTTCTTCTGCTCTGGCAAAGCACGGGTATCTTCAAGATGGAGCCGGGTCAGCTGATCATGATCCTGGTCTGCCTGGGCATGATTTATCTGGCTATTCGCAAGGGTTTTGAACCTTTGTTGCTGATTCCGATCGGTTTTGGCGGCATCCTGGTCAATCTCCCGGTTGCGGCAATGGGCGATCCAGGTGGTCTGTTGTATCTGATTTATCAGGTAGGCCTGCCGACCACGATATTCCCGCTTCTGATCTTCATGGGTGTGGGTGCGATGACCGACTTCGGTCCCATGCTTGCCAATCCGCGTACCCTGTTGCTCGGCGCTGCCGCGCAGTTTGGTATCTTTGGTACGCTTCTCGGCGCGTTGGCTCTGACTTCCTGGGGTATTCCCGGATTTGAGTTCTCGCTCAAGGAAGCTGCCTCGATTGCGATCATCGGTGGTGCGGATGGTCCGACCTCTATTTTCGTGACATCTCAGTTGGCGCCTCAGTTGCTAGGCCCGATTGCAGTGGCGGCTTACGCCTACATGGCGCTGGTGCCGATGATCCAGCCGCCGATCATGCGTGCGCTGACCAACGAAAAAGAGCGCGCTATCGTAATGACCCAGCTACGCCCGGTAAGCAAGGCCGAGAAGATCATCTTCCCGATTGCTCTGCTGTTGCTGGTTGCCTTGCTGCTGCCATCGGCCGCGCCGCTGGTGGGTATGCTGTGTTTCGGTAATCTGATGCGCGAAAGCGGTGTGGTCGAGCGTCTGGCTGATACCGCCCGTAACGCGCTGATCAACATCGTGACTCTGGGCTTGGGTCTGGCAGTGGGTTCCAAGTTGTCAGCAGAATCTTTCCTGCAATTGACCACTCTTGGCATTCTGGTGCTGGGCATGGCGGCGTTTTGTGTTGGTACCGCGTCAGGTGTGTTGATGGCCAAGCTGATGAATGCGGTCAGCAAGCAGGCGATCAATCCGCTGATCGGTTCCGCTGGGGTTTCCGCAGTTCCCATGGCGGCCCGTGTGTCGAACAAGGTCGGACTGGAGGCCAATCCTCAGAACTTCCTGCTGATGCACGCTATGGGTCCGAACGTGGCAGGTGTGATCGGTTCAGCTGTTGCAGCGGGTATTCTGCTCACCTTTGTGAGCTGATCCTGCCTAACAGGCGCCCATAAAAAAACCGCTCTCGGCTGAGAGCGGTTTTTTTTCGTCTGGATTGGTACCAGTCGCTACATACTTGAGCCCAATTTGCCGGACTCAAGCGGAATGATCAGGAGGCGATTTCTTCGCCGGGCAGTAACGCCAGTAGTGCGTTTTGCTGACGTCTGCTCATTTCCCTGAAACGCAAAAGTAAATCTCGTTCCGGATGGCTTAGATTTTCAAGCTGGGTGTCATTGAGCATCTGCCTGGTAGGTTGCTCGGGCAGGGTAGGCAAATCAAGCAGGCTGTGTTCAAGTCTGGCAATGATCTCGGAGTTCATGCTCCGATGATGTTGCCTTGCGACCTCGGCAATATGTTCACGCATGCCATCAGGTAAGCGAACAACAAACTTGTCTGCGGTGCGGCTGGTGTAATGTTGGGCTGCTGTTTTCATATGGGCAACATTAATCGTCTGGGAGAATGAACGCTACTGGTCAAAATTACTATGCCAGATTGCCTGAGTCAGTATAGCGCGAATCTCGCACCCATAAGGTACTACTGACTGCACCGCTTACATTTCAGGCTTCTTTATAACCGCTTTCGACGGGTGCTGTCAGCTTATGCCAAAAAAATGCCTCTATTTTGTGACGTATTTCCGACTAATGGCCTTGTGCGAGTACGAGCGACTCGCTGGGTTTGCTGGCCAAGCCCCTGATCGATCAGGTAATATGCGCCGCGTCGGGTGCTGAGGAGGTTCAGTCGCCTGGCTTTACACCAGTAATGCCCTTCAGTGCGCTTGTAGCTCAGCTGGATAGAGCGACCGCCTCCTAAGCGGTAGGTCCCCGGTTCGAATCCGGGCTCGCGCACCATATTCAAGTCTCCCCGGCCGTCTTTCGATAGCCCACCTCGGCAGTAGTCCGCTCAAGAACAGTATTGTTTTCTCAGTTTGCTCCAAGCCCGATCCAGCCTCTGAAGTTCTTCTGATCAAGGGGCAATGTGTCTGCGGTCAGACCCGGACGGCTACCGACACTGCTTATTGAAGTTGTCAGTCATGAGGGTGCATCTTTGGTGCGCTTGACTGAAAAGAATGCCCGATTCCGTGCGGAAAAATGTGTCAATTGGACTATCGATTCACGTAAATGTCGCAATTAAGACCGTATTCGCGGGAAAAAGCCGCGCTTATGCACTTAACTGTACTGGTACAGGCCTTGCAATGGCTTGAGGGACTGTGGACTGGCGGTATGCCAGCTGTCTCGCGTGGTTCGTGAGATGTTCTCCTTTCCTGCATGACTGTTTTACTGTCATTGTGTCTCGGCTCGGTACGGGCCCGACAGGGAGAGTGAGACTCCATAATAATTATTCCAATCTGGAGATTTTCAATGAAGACGGTGAAAACTACCCTCGCAGTATTTGCGACCGCAGCCGCCCTGGGCGCAAGCAGTTTTGTGCAGGCAGGCGCTACACTGGATGCGGTCAAGAAAAAGGGCTTTGTACAGTGTGGAATCAGCGATGGTCTTCCGGGTTTTTCCTATGCGGACGATAAGGGCAACTATCTGGGACTGGACGTGGATGTGTGCCGTGCGATGGCGGCTGCGTTGTTTGGCGATGCCAGCAAAGTGCGCTACAGCCCCCTGACTGCCAAAGAGCGCTTCACCGCGTTGCAGTCGGGCGAAGTGGACGTGCTTTCCCGCAACACCACCTGGACCAGCTCCCGGGATGCCAGCCTTGGACTGAACTTCGCGGGCGTCAATTATTACGACGGCCAGGGCTTCCTGGTTAACAAAAAACTCGGTGTTACCAGTGCCAAACAGCTCGACGGTGCGACTGTCTGTATCCAGGCGGGCACCACGACCGAGCTTAACGCGGCTGACTATTTCCGAGCCAACGGTATGAGCTTCACCCCGATTACCTATGATACGTCTGACGAGAGCGCCAAGTCTCTGGAGTCAGGCCGTTGCGACGTGTTGACCTCTGACCAGTCCCAGCTATATGCACAGCGTATCAAGCTAGGTGCCCCCGGCGATTACGTGGTGCTTCCTGAAGTCATATCCAAGGAGCCCCTCGGTCCGGTCGTACGTCATGGGGACGACGAGTGGTTCGACATCGTCAAGTGGTCGCTCTTTGCCATGGTAAACGCAGAGGAAATGGGCGTTACCTCGGCCAACGTCGATGAAATGGTAAAAACACCCAAAAATCCGGATGTTGCACGGTTGCTCGGGGTTGAAGGCGAGTACGGCAAGGAACTCAATCTGCCCAAGGACTGGGCAGTCCAGATCGTCAAGCAGGTCGGTAACTACGGTGAAAGCTTCAGCCGTAACGTTGGTGCAGGAAGCGAGTTGGAAATCGAGCGTGGTCTCAACGCTCTGTGGAACAACGGTGGCCTTCAGTACGCACCTCCGGTGCGCTGATACTCCGGGCGATCAGCCCCTTCGGGGTTGATCGTATTGTTTCGCTGATGTGAGTTCCCCGCCTGCGTGGCGGGCGGGGCTCGCGAGAGGGTATCCATGCAAACTGCTGCAAAAGCGCCACGCCCGAAGGGTTCAGTCTGGACAGATCCAAAGGCGAGGGCCTGGATTTTTCAGCTTGTTGCCATTGTTGTTGTCGTGGCCCTGGGCTGGTTTCTGTATAGCAACACCATGATCAATCTGGAAAAGCGCGGTATTACCACCGGCTTCGCTTTTCTTAACAACACTGCTGGTTTCGGTATCGCTCAACATCTGATCGATTACACCGAAACAGACAGCTATGGCCGGGTTTTTCTCATCGGCTTGCTTAACACCTTGCTGGTCTCTGTGATCGGCATCGTGATGGCAACATTGCTGGGCTTTATTCTGGGTATTGCCCGCCTGGCACCCAACTGGCTGATCAGTCGGCTCGCTACGGTGTACATAGAGACGTTCCGTAATATACCGCCGTTGCTGCAAATTCTATTCTGGTATTTCGCAGTGATGCTGTCGCTACCTGGGCCTCGGCAGAGCCTGGGCATCTTCGAGAACTTTTATCTTAATAGCCGTGGGCTTTATGTCCCGGCACCGAGCCTGTCGGAGATCTTCGGGCTTTTCCTTGCTGCCCTGGCGGTTTCCATTGCGGCGATCATCGTGCTCGCGCGTTGGGCGCGGGCGCGCCGCGAGGCAACCGGCCAGATTTTCCCCGTGACTCTGGCATCACTAGCTATCTTGCTCGTGGTGCCAGGGCTGGCAGTGGTGATTGCCGGCAGCCCTCTGGAATGGACCGCACCGAAGCTTACCGGCTTCAATTTTACCGGTGGCTGGGTGCTGATTCCCGAGCTCATAGCTCTGACGTTGGCCCTCACCATGTATACCGCAGCGTTTATTGCAGAAATTGTTCGCGCGGGAATTCAGTCGGTCAGTCACGGCCAGACCGAAGCGGCCAGTTCGCTGGGTTTGCCTCCGGGGAGGATATTACGCCTGGTGGTTATCCCCCAGGCCATGCGGGTCATTATTCCACCGCTGACCAGCCAGTACCTCAACCTTGCGAAGAACTCATCCTTGGCGGCTGCAATCGGCTATCCGGAAATGGTCTCGCTGTTTGCTGGAACGGTGCTCAATCAGACCGGTCAGGCCATCGAAGTCATCGCCATTACCATGAGCGTTTATCTGGCCATCAGCATCAGCATCTCCATGTTGATGAACTGGTACAACAAGCGCATTGCGCTGATCGAGCGGTAAGGACAGCCCATGCAGACTCATCATTTCAAACCTGATCTTCCGCCGCCACGCCAGAGCATCGGAGCGGTTGCCTGGTTACGCAATAACCTGTTTTCCAGTTGGTTCAATGGGTTGTTGACCCTGGTTGCGCTCTATCTTATCTGGCTGATCATTCCGCCCCTGCTGCAGTGGGCCTTTCTGGATGCCGACTGGGTTGGCCAGACGCGCGCTGACTGCACCAGCGAGGGCGCTTGCTGGGTCTTCATCAAGGAACGCTTCGGACAGTTCATGTACGGGTTCTATCCGGCAGAGCTTCGCTGGCGGGTAAACCTGACGCTGATTCTGGCGATTCTCGGCGCAGCCCCGCTGTTCGTCGCCAGGATGCCACGCAAGGCGTTCTATGGTGTGGGTTTTCTGATTGTCTATCCGCTGCTGGCCTACTGGCTGTTGCATGGCGGTATGGGCCTGGAGGTGGTACGCACCAGCCAGTGGGGCGGATTGATGCTGACGCTGGTTATTGCCGCAGTGGGTATTGCCGGGGCATTGCCGCTGGGGATTGCGCTTGCTCTGGGCCGCCGCTCCGACATGCCGACCATCCGGGTTATCTGCGTCACTTTCATCGAATTCTGGCGGGGCGTACCGCTGATTACCGTGCTGTTCATGTCATCGGTCATGCTGCCGCTGTTTCTGCCGGAGGGCATGAGCTTTGACAAACTGATCCGCGCATTGATAGGTGTGATCCTGTTCCAGTCAGCCTATATCGCCGAGGTGGTGCGGGGCGGTCTGCAGGCGATCCCCAAGGGCCAGTATGAAGCGGCCGAAGCAATGGGCCTGGGCTATTGGCGCATGATGGGGCTGGTGATTTTGCCCCAGGCACTGAAAATGGTGATTCCGGGGATCGTCAATACGTTTATCTCCCTGTTCAAGGACACCAGCCTGGTGATCATCATCGGCCTCTTCGATCTGCTCAACAGCATCAAGCAGGCTACCACCGACCCGGCCTGGCTGGGGATGGCCACGGAGGGGTATGTGTTTGCGGCCCTGGTTTTCTGGATTTTCTGTTTCGGCATGTCCCGCTACTCCATGCATCTGGAGCGCAAGCTGGATACCGGCCACAAGCATTAGGAGCAAGAACATGAGCGAAGCAAAAGTGGAACCCGTCATCAATGACCGGATGATCGAGATGGCCGGGGTCAACAAGTGGTACGGGACCTTTCACGTACTCAAGGACATCAACCTGAACGTTCGCCAGGGGGAGCGTATTGTCATCTGCGGACCTTCCGGGTCGGGTAAGTCCACGACCATCCGCTGCATCAATCGCCTGGAAGAGCATCAGCAGGGTCGTATTGTTGTTGATGGAACTGAGCTGACCCATGATCTCAAGCAGATTGAGGCAGTGCGTCGGGAAGTGGGCATGGTGTTCCAGCATTTCAATCTTTTTCCCCATCTGACAGTGTTGCAGAACTGCACTCTTTCACCGATGTGGGTGCGCCGTATGCCCAAGCGCAAGGCCCATGAGCTGGCGATGCATTATCTCGAGCGAGTCAAGATACCCGAGCAGGCGCACAAGTATCCTGGCCAGCTTTCTGGCGGTCAGCAGCAGCGCGTCGCTATTGCTCGGGCACTTTGCATGCAGCCAAAAATCATGCTGTTCGATGAACCGACCTCCTCACTGGACCCGGAAATGGTCAAGGAAGTGCTTGATACCATGATAGGCCTGGCCGAGGACGGTATGACCATGCTCTGTGTGACCCATGAGATGGGTTTTGCGCGCACCGTGGCTGATCGGGTGATCTTCATGGATCGGGGCGAGATTGTGGAGGAGGCTGAACCGAATACCTTCTTCACCAGCCCGGTAAACGAGCGAACCAAACTGTTTCTCAGCCAGATTCTGCATTGAGGCGGTACCTGGAAGAGTCCCCGGATAAACAGACGTTGTTCAGTCTGCTGGTGATTCTTCCTGCTCCTTAAATCAGTGGTTCCCACTTAGCCTGATTGATAATGTCAATGCGCTCTTGAGGTCCACTGCCCGTGGGTCATATTTGAGTTATACTTTTGACATTGTCACCGCTGAGTATCCGGGCTGAGCCTGGGCAGCAGACCCCACGGAAGGAGTATGTTTGTCGATGGACAGAGTAAATGCTCCGGGCCGGCACGAAAGTGGCAGACCCCAGTTCTGGCAATTGGCCCGGCGGTGTTGTCAGCTTGCCGCTTCAGTTGATGTCGCTTTCTTCTTCCTTTTCCATATTCTGGGATCGCCTGTTCTGGCGTGGATCAATGTCATTAGTGTGGGCCTTTACCTGCTCGCCTTTTGGCTGCTTGGCAAGCGCTTGAACCAGCCAGCGATTATTCTGATCTGGATAGAAGTGATCATTCATGCCTTCCTGGGCACATTACTGATTGGCTGGGATAGCGGCTTCCATTATTTTCTGTTGATGTTCATCCCCGCCCTTTTCGCAGGTATGCGGCGAAGAAACGCCTGGCTAGCGGTAGGCGGGCTCTGGGCGTTCTATGTCGGACTCTATGCGCTGATGTGGTTTGTTGATCCGCTTCAGCCGATATCTTCTGGCCCGCTGCTAGGCGTGTTCCTTTTCAATTTGACTGTCGTTTTCTGCATGTTCAGTTATCTCACCCTGTTCTATATCTCGACAGTTTCGACAACCCAGCGGGCCTTGCGTCGTATGGCTACAATCGACTCGTTGACTGGGCTGTTCAACCGTAGGCATTTGTCGGACCTTGCCGACAAGGAAATTGCGCGCCATGCTCGAAATCCGGAAGATCTGAGTTTCCTTCTGCTGGATATCGATCATTTCAAACAGTTCAATGATGAGCATGGGCATGACACGGGTGATCGCATACTCGAGCGCGTGAGCATGGTGTTGGGTCAGACTCTGAGGGAGCAGGATTTTATTGGCCGCTGGGGAGGCGAGGAATTCCTGGTGGTGCTGCCTGGCGCAGCTCTGGAACAGGCAACCCAGACGGCTGAACGTATCCGTTGTGCTGTTGAAAGTCATTCATGGGTCTTCGCTGATCTGGAAGTCTTTGTGACCATCAGCGTGGGTGTGAGCCAATATTGCGCGGGTGAAAGTCTGAGCTTGGTTATCGCGCGGGCTGATCAGGCGCTGTATGAGGGTAAGCGTAGGGGGCGTAACAGGGTCGAAGTCAGCATAACCTAGCTGAACTAATCGGAATTCTTTGGCCTGAAACCTGTCTGCATGTAGTCAAGTACGCTGCATGCTTCATCACCGGGTGGCGTCCAGTCAACAGGAGCGCCTTGTAGCGATGTTTCAATCCGGTAATCTTTCTGCAAGCGCCTGGCTGAACCGATTGGACAGATCGCCCTATGCACTGCCTTTGCTCTTCGCGTTGTCTATGGCGGAAACACTTATAGTCCCCATACCCATAGAAACCATCCTGATTCCCTGGATGCTGAGTCAACCCCGGCGCCGTTGGACTATCGCCTCCGTGGCGCTTGCGGGAAACATCACTGCGGCTGCCGTTGGTTACTGGCTGGGTGTGTTGGCGTGGGGCCAGTGGGGTGACACTTTGCTTGAGTTGGCTGGTAACCCGCAAACCTTCGATAGTTTCACCGCCCAGGTACGCCAGAACGGCTTTCTCGCAATATTGGCGGTGGGTATTACGCCAACGCCTCTGCAGATTGCGATGCTGGCTGCGGGTGTTGTCGGCTATCCGTTCCTCCTGTTTTTACTCGCTGTTACATTGTCGCGATCAATACGTTATTTCGGATTGGCGCTGCTCGTGCATTTCGCTGGGAGCGCGGCACTGGGGCTCTGGAAGCGATATTCCAGGCAGATTGGTGCGCTGCTCCTGGTGTTGGCCGGGGTCTGGTTTTGGTTTGCTTTCAGTTGACCCGGGAACCGGTGGAGTCCCAGGCTGTCTCGAAGAGGACAGGTACGGTTGCAAGAGGCAGCCGCCGTCGAAGCCGAAAAGGACCCGTTGATGGCCCACCCCCACCTAGCTCTTGTATTGGCCGCCCTTTTTTTGCTGATGGGTTGCGAAGAGCAGCAACAGCAGAAAGCCCGTCCAACTCCTACTGTCGAGGTGATAACGCCTGAGGCGCAGACCGTTCCCAACATCATCGAGCTTGCGGGTCGGGTTCAGGCTATACGCATTGCCGAGGTTCGTGCCCGGGTCAACGGCATTATCGAAGAGCGTCTGTATGAAGAAGGCACTGCCGTAGAGGCAGGGGATCAGTTGTTTCAGATTGATCCGCGAGAAATGCAGGCGATGCTGAACGCTGCTCAGGCACGTCTTAAGCGCGCGCTCGCCACTGCCAGAAACGCCGCACAGGACGTCGAACGCTACCGCGGGTTGGTCGAGAAGCAGGCGATCAGTCAGCAGGAGTTCGATACAGCTCTCGCGCAACTGCGTACGGCACGGGCGGATGTAGAACTGGCTGAGGCGCAGGTCCAATCGGCTGAGCTGGATCTCGAATACACGAGAGTGGTGGCGCCGATTGATGGTATTGCAGGTCGCGCCGCGATAACCGTTGGGGCACTTGTCCGGGCGGCAGACGGAACGTTGTTGACCCGGGTAGAGCAGCTGAATCCGGTATACGTGAACTTCTCTCAATCGAGTTCCGATCTGCTGGCTTTACGTGCCCGGATTGCTGCCGGCGATATTGACTTGCCCGAGGACGAAAAATTCCCGGTAGAGCTCACCTTGGAGAATGGCTCCGTATACCCGCACAAGGGCTATGTCGATTTTCGGGCTATGTCCATCGACCGATCGACTGGCACCGTGCAGGCGAGGGCTCAAGTGCCTAATCCGGATGAATTGTTGCTGCCTGGTATGTTCGTTCAGGCACAGGTTACCGCCGGTGTCCGCCCGGACGCTCTGATCATTCCCCAAGGCGCTGTGATCATGAAGGGTCAGGGAGCCTCTGTGATGGTAGTCGGCGAGGACCGTAAGGCCATATCCCGGGATATCCAGGTTGGCAGTATGCGCGAGGGGAACTGGGTGGTTCTTGACGGCCTTGAGCCCGGCGAGCAAGTGATCGTTAGTGGTTGGCAGGATCTGCGCGGGGGTACCCAGGTGCAAGTAGTTCAGCCGGGGGCCAGTCAACAAAAGGATGCAAGAGGCGGTGATCAACCGTGACATCCTCATTTTTCATACGCCGACCGGTTTTTGCCTGGGTATTGGCCCTGGGTCTGCTGCTTGGTGGGCTGATCGCATTGCGTGGTTTGCCAGTAGAGCAATATCCAACCATCGCGCCGCCCTCATTGAACATCAATGTTACTTACCCTGGGGCAGACGCTTCGGTTCTTGAGTCCAACGTCACGCAGGTGATTGAAGAGGAGCTTAACGGGGTCGACGGCTACCTGTACATGGACTCGACCAGTCGCTCCAATGGTACCGCATCAATCGAGCTGGTGTTGCAGCCGGGTACCGATATCGATATTGCGCAAATGGAAGTGCAGAACCTGTTGAGTCGGGTCGAGCCGAGGTTGCCGGAGGAGGTTCGGCGTCAGGGCATCAGGGTGTTTCAGGCATCCTCGAATTTTCTGCTGATCATCTCGATTCTCTCCGAATCCGGGGATATGAGTAGTCTGGAGCTTGGGCATTACGCGACTACCAATATCGTCAACGAACTGAGGCGGGTGCCCGGGGTCGGTGATATCCGGGAGTTCTACACGCCCTATGCCATGCGGATCTGGTTTAACCCCGATCGGCTGGCGAGCTTTGGTATGACCCCAAGTGATGTGCTAGAGGCAGTGCGTTCGCAAAATAGCCAGGCCGCTGGCGGCTCGCTGGGAGACCTGCCGCTTAGCGAAGGTATCGAGATCCAGGCGCCCTTGGAAACGCGTGGGCGCCTGAGTTCACCGCAGGAGTTTGGTGAGATCATACTGCGCGCTGACGCCGATGGCGCGGTCGTACGTTTGCGGGATGTCGCACGGGTAGAGCTGGGCGCTCAGAATTATGCTTCACGTAGTGAGCTGGATGATCAGCCCAATGCCGGCCTGGCCGTGCAATTGGCGCCGGGCGCGAATGCGCTGGATACCGCCGCGGGGATAAAACAACGCATGAAGGAGCTGGCGGAGGCGTTTCCGGCAGATATCAAGTGGATGGTGCCTTATGACTCCACCCCCTTTATATCCAGCTC
The DNA here is from genome assembly GCF_963977355.1 of uncultured Halopseudomonas sp. Classification (NCBI taxonomy): domain Bacteria; kingdom Pseudomonadati; phylum Pseudomonadota; class Gammaproteobacteria; order Pseudomonadales; family Pseudomonadaceae; genus Halopseudomonas; species uncultured Halopseudomonas sp. Next base: position 14,850 of record NZ_CAXBOV010000016.1, read on the forward strand.
CATCGAACGGGTTCTGTTGACCCTGGCCCAGGCGGTTGGTCTGGTGGTGTTGGTCATGCTGCTGTTCTTGCAGAACTGGCGCACCGTTGTTATTCCTACCATCGTGATTCCCATTGCCCTGGTAGGGACCTGCCTGGGGCTCTGGCTGGTGGGATTTTCCATCAACTTGTTGAGCCTGTTCGGCATGGTGCTGGCGATCGGCACGCTGGTGGACGATGCGATTGTTGTGACAGAGAACGTCAAACGGCTAATTGATGAAGAGGGCATGTCTCCCTACGACGCGACAGTCCAGGCCATGGGACAGGTGAGTGCCGCGATCATAGGCACAACGTTGGCACTGATTGCCGTATTTGTGCCCCTGGCTTTCTTCCCCGGATCCAGCGGCGGCATCTATCGTCAGTTCGCGGTCACACTGTCCATTGCCGTAGCGATCTCGACCTTTCTGGCACTAACCCTGACGCCCGCCCTGTGCGCCACGCTGTTGCAGCCGCGCAAGGAGGATGATGAGGACAAGCAGCGCTGGAGTCAGCGGATTTTTCGGCCCTTCAATCGCGGTATGGAGCGGACCACCGCGCGTTATCACAGCGCAGTCGGCTATGTACTCGGCCACCCCCTGTGGTTCCTGCTCGGTTTTGCCGCATTGCTGGCCCTGGTGGCATTTCTGTATCTGCGTATGCCCACTGCTTTTCTCCCACAGGAGGATCAGGGCTCGGTCATGACTGTGGTGCAAGCGCCACCTGGATCGACGATCAACAGCACCAACGCTGCAATGGATCAGGTGAAGGCTTTTTACGCGGACAATGCTGCCGTAGAACATACCCTGGCGGTATATGGCTTCAGTTTTTTTGGTCAGGGCCAGGCCCATGGTATGGCCTTTGTCAGGCTGCTTCCCTGGGAGGAGCGCGAGCAACGTGCACCTGCTCTGGTTAACGAAGCCTCCGGGGCTTTTTCGCAAATACGTGAAGCCAGGGTCTTCGCCCTCAACCCTCCTTCGATTCCGGCTTTGGGGGTAGCGGGTGGCTTTACCTTCAAGCTCGAGGATCGCGGCAACAACGGCTACGACGCGTTGCTTCAGGCGCGCGACCAATTACTCGGCGCCGCCAGCCAGAGTGACATTCTGGACAGTGTGCGACCAGAAGGCGCCGATCAGGCCCCCAAGCTCAGGGTAGATATTGATCGCATCCGGGCCCGGGCGCTCGGGTTGTCGATTGCAGAGGTCAATGCCGCCCTGAGCACGACCTTCGGTAGCGCTTATGTGAACGATTTCAATATGGACGGCGAAGTGCTTCGGGTTTTGCTGCAGGCTGATTCCCCCTACCGGATGACACCCCAGGATGTCATGCAACTTGAGATTCCCAACGGGGCGGGCAACAACGTGCCCTTTGGGGCCTTCTCGACAGTTGAGTGGACCCAGGGTCCCATTCAATTGCAGCGATACAATGGATATCCGGCTATGACCCTGTCCGGTAGCGCGGCTTCTGGCTACACCAGTGGCGAAGCGATGGATGAAATGGCTCGCCTTGCGCAAGATCTGCCGCGCGGCTTTGCCTTCGAATGGTCGGGTGCCTCGTATGAAGAACAACAGGCATCAGGTCAGGTGGGTTTGTTGCTGGGGCTTTCGATGCTGGTGGTGCTCATGGTGCTGGCCGCGCTCTACGAGAGTTGGGTAATGCCCATCGCCGTGCTGCTTGTTGTTCCGTTGGGTGCCCTGGGGGCCATTGCCTTCGCGATGATGCGCGGCATGCCCGCCGATGTGTATTTCAATGTGGGCCTGGTCGCGATCATCGGTCTTTCGGCTAAAAACGCCATCCTGATTGTCGAGTTTGCGATCGAAGAGGAAGGTCGAGGTAAATCGATCCATGACGCGATCATGAGCGCTGTACGCATGCGCTTTCGGCCGGTACTGATGACCTCGCTGACATTCGTCTTTGGTATGTTGCCACTGCTTCTCTCCAGCGGTGCGGGGTCGGCCAGCCGCGCTGCGGTTGGTACCGGCGTGGTCGGCGGCATGCTGGCAGCAACTGTATTCGGGCTATTCTATATTCCGTTGTTTTATCTAAGTGTAAGACGTTGGCTGAGCAAACGCAGACCACCAAGCAGGCATCACGAAGAGGCTGACGATACGGCAAGTGATAATGACGCGAGAAAGGGAGCTGGCGATGCATAAGCGTTTTCTGCTACCTGTAGTTGTGCTCGCTATTGGAGGTTGTCAGCTTGCACCAGAACACCAACGGCCCATGCTGCCCACGAATTCGCAGTACCCGGCGGTTTTGCAGTCGCAGCAGGGGACAGTAGTAGCCAGAGAAACCAGCTGGAACACGTTTTTTCTCGACCCACGGCTGCGAGTACTTATCGAAACAGCGCTGCAAAACAATCGTGATATGCAGATAGCCGTTACGCGGATAGAGGAGGCGCGGGGTCAATTCCGTGTGCGCAACGCCGACCGGTATCCCACCCTCGCTCTCGGGGCGAGTGCGGCCCGCAGTCGCTCTGCTATTCCTGCTGGTGCCGCGGGAAGCAGCGGCGCTGCAGGCGGTTTGTCCGGTGTGGGTGTGACGGAACGCTTCTCCGTTCAGGTGGGAGTATCGTCCTTTGAGCTGGATTTCTGGGGCAGGGTACGCAATCTCACCGAATCAGCGCGTGCGCAATATCTAGCGACAGTAGAGGCGCAGGAGGCATTCAGGCTTTCGCTGCTTGGCGACGTGGCTGCGACCTATATGTCAATCAGGAGCGCTGTTCAGCGTATCCAGCTGGCCGAGTCGACAGTTGAGAATCGACGCGATGAAGTCCGTATTTCCAGGGTTCGTCTGGACGCAGGAATTGCCTCGGCTCTGGAATTCAATCAGGCCCAGTCACTGCTGTTGCAGGCTCAAACCCGATTGGCAGAGCTGCGGCTGACACTCGCTCAACAGCAGAATTATCTGGGGTTGCTAACGGGTGCATCCCCCGCAGATCCGTTGCCTGAGCCGCTGACTCTTGACCGCCAGCTCCCCGACACTGCGCTGGCTGCGGGCCTGCCCTCAGAGTTGCTCTATAGCCGGCCAGACATTATTGCCGCGGAGGAACGTTTGCGTTCAGCGCGCGCCAACATTGGCGTCGCGCGTGCAGCCTTCTTTCCGAGTATCTCCCTGACGGGTAACGCCGGCTACGCCTCCGGCGAGCTCAGTGGTCTGATCAGTAGCGATAACGAATTCTGGAGCATAGGACCGAGTATCACGCTACCGCTATTCGATTTTGGCGGTCGCGAAGCGAATCTGACGGTGGCCGAGGCCCGCGAAAATATTGCTATTGCTGAGTATGAACGGGCAGTGCAAGTGGCATTTCGGGAGGTGGCGGATACCTTGGCGGGACGGCGTTACCTGGCGGAACAGCTTGCCTTGCAAAAAGAGAATGTTTTCACGTTGGGCAACATAGCGGAGCTTGCCCGGGACCGATATGACGAGGGCGTAGTCAGTTTTCTGCAGGTGCTGGACGCCGAACGGACGTTGTTTGAGGCAGAGCAGGGACTTGTGCAGATTCAGCGAGCGAAGATGGAGAATCTAGTTAATCTGTATATTGCCCTGGGCGGGGGAGCCAGCGCAGCGGAAACCGACGGAGAGGGAGCGGCTGTTGGAAAGAGTCGCAAGCCTGATGACGTTTTGGTTGGCGGTCAGTCCCCTCAATCCTGATCCAGCGACGCTCCGACCATGTTAGCCAGCTGCTCGTATACTCCCGGCGCAGCAACCAGGAAAGGGTTGCCCTGCAGTAGGCCGTCGCCACGCAGAAAATTGTTTCGTCTTCCCCCGGCCTCGGCCACCAGAACCAGGCCCGCCATACAGTCCCAGCTCTTGAGATGGGTCTCGTAGTAGCCAATCAATCGTCCAGCAGCGACGTAGGCCGTTGTCAGTGCGCCCGATCCATTGCGAGTAAACATGCCGCCACCGGCGAGCAGTTTTTCCAGGAAGGGCAAAAAGTGTTCCTTGCCCCTGGGATGGAAAGTACCTACGCCTGTCAGACCCTCACTTATCTCGCACGCCTCGCTTACTCCCAGGAGCGTTTCATTGACGAAGGCGCCGCGCCCCGTGCAGCCGTGAAACAACTCCTTGTGATTCGGGTCGGCAATAACACCCAGAAAGGGCTCGCCGTCCACCATCATGCCGATAGATACGCACCATGAATGCAGGCCGTTGACGAAGCACGCCGTCCCATCGATCGGGTCAACCACCCACACGCAGCGCGCACTCAGCTGCGCAACGCCGCTCTCTTCGCCGACAAAGCCGTCCTCGGGAAAATGCTCACTAAGCGTACGCCGAATCAGGTCTTCCAGTTGCCGGTCGACTTCGCTGACCACATCCTGCTGATCGTTACCTTTATGCTCCACGGTCAGCCTGTTGCGCTCTAGATAGCGGCTCATACCTTCCTTTGCCGCCTGGGAAGCTAGCTCCCGAGCCAGTTTGTAGCGCGCATCGATATCGATACCGCTTACGTCGGGTGCGGTGGCCTGCGTATTGGTAGCTGCATGCATAGGGTGGTCCGGCCTGTTGGATTGCTTGAATTGTCTGGCTCGCACGCCCAGTCTGTCCAGGAGACAGAACTAGCCAGAAAACTGACCGGTTAGGCTCAAATCTTCGCGCCATAGTGCCGCGCCACCTGACATACCCCTTACCTCTGGCATTATCTGGACATTGGCTGGCAGATCTGTGCTGATGCAACGCGCGTTTCCGCCACCCAGTAAAATCTGATCGGGATGAAAAAGTGTATTGATCAGGCCAAGGGCCAGGTTCAGTCGATCATTCCATATCTGACCGCCAACACGCTTTAATTCGGCATCACCCAGATATTGGTCGTAGGTTCGACCCTCAGCGATAGGGTGGTGTGCAAGTTCCATATGCGGCATCAGCTCACCATTGCGGAAAATGGCAGTGCCGAATCCAGTGCCAAGCGTGACCATCACTTCGAGCCCAGTCCCGCTTGTAAAAGCGAAACCGATCATGTCGGCGTCGTTGATGACGCGCGTGGGATAGTTGCCAAGGCGCTCTGACAATGCCCTGGCCAGATCGAAACCAGCCCATTCTTCGCTTTGTAAATTGACTGCGGTGAGTACGCAGCCCTGACGCACCACGCCTGGAAATCCGACCGAGATACGGTTAAAGGTGGGCATGTCCTGCACGAGATCGGCCACGAGGTCGATCAGTCGAGCAGGGGGGCATGGGGCAGGTGTTGCGATGCTCAGACGGTCGGTGAGCATCCGGCCCTGATCATCCAGCACCGCGGCTTTGATACTGATGCCGCCGATATCGACGGCGAGAATACCAGCGATCATGGCCAACCCCTCTGTTCAGTTTTTTTCTAAAGCACGCTGGATTTTATTTTCCGATAGTCAGCAGACAAAGCCAATACATTGACCATTGCTTCGTTGTTTGTAGGTCAATTGTCAGGGGCTCTAGCAGCTTCGTGCAAGCTTCAGTCTCCTGCAGTCGCTCCGTTTGTGCAATTCGTCAGACGCAGATGGGAAGCCTCCCTCCATGCTGCTAGTATGCGCGCCTGCAGGAGCTCGACCGGTTCCGTAAACCCCGAGCTTTTCCTGTTTTTTTCAGTGTTGTCCTAGACTGCGCACTGCATCCCTTGTCACATCGGAGTTTGAATGCCCAGAAGTATCATGGCCTTTTCATCATTGTATTTCGCTACCTTTCTGATGCTCGTTGGTAGCGGCTTGCTCGGCACCTATCTGGGTTTGCGGCTGGCCGCCGAAGGGGTAAGTGAAATATGGATCGGTCTGTTGATGACCGGCTATTACGTGGGGCTGGTCGCTGGCGCCTCTGTTGGTCACCGGCTTATTGCCAAGGTAGGTCATATCCGTGCCTTTGTAGCTAGCGCGGGGGTAGTCACTGCCTCGGTTCTCGGGCATGCCCTGACCGCAGACGTGCAAGTCTGGTTTGTACTCAGGCTTGTTGTCGGTGTTGCGATGATGTGTCAGTACATGGTGCTGGAAAGCTGGCTGAACGAACAGGCTGAGCCCCACCAGCGTGGCATGGTCTTCGCCAGCTACATGTCAGTAACTTTTCTGGGTCTGGCAATGGGGCAGGGGATTCTGACTGTGATGCCAGAGCTCAACCTGAGTCATCTGCTGATCGTCTCAATGTGCTTTTCACTGTGCCTGGTGCCGGTCGCGGTGACCAATCGGATTCACCCTGCGCCCCTGCACCCGGCGCCCATGAAAGTGCGAGTGTTCCTCAATCGTATCCCTCTTGCGCTGACAACGGTGGCAGTATCAGGTCTGTTGCTTGGTTCCTTTTACGGCATGGCACCTGTGTTCGCCACTGGCGTTGGCCTGGTGACCTCAGAGGTTGGTATTTTCATGGCGGTCACCATTGGAGCTGGACTATTTGCCCAGTGGCCTGCTGGCTGGCTTTCCGACCGCCTGGACCGGAGTCGGATGATTCAGATAAATGCCATTGTCCTGACCGGCGTGGTCCTGATTATTGCACTGGTACCTTTGCCGCCCTTCGGGTTGTTGGTCCTGACCAGCATGTTCGGCATATTGGCCTTTACCCTCTATCCCATCGCAGTCGCCCTGGCAAATGACCATATCGACCCTGATGATCGCGTAGCACTCTCGGCCATGCTGCTGGTCACCTTTGGTCTGGGGGCCAGCTTCGGACCCCTGCTGGGTTCCGTAATGATGAAATTTCTTGGGCCTAATATGCTTTACGTGTTCATGGCGCTTTGCACCCTGGTTCTGGTGATTAGGGTCAGGCCTGAGCGCGTTACCGGAGAAAATCTGTCGCTTGATGCGCCGATGCACTTTCTGCCGGCCGGGGGTAACCTTGTTACGTCCTCATTGTCGGCAGCAATGGATCCACGGGTAGACGAACAGCAGGTCGAAGAGCAGATGCGTGAGGATGTTGTGCCTGGTTCCGGCTTTGATAAGGACGAAGATCAGGCCGATCACCGCCCCGGTTAGGGGCGTTTGCTAGAAAAGGTCTTCCTTCTCCAGCCGGCGTGCCTCGCGCTGGAGATAGTTGACGAACCGGTCGATCTGACGCTGGGCGGTGGCCGGAATCTGACGAAAGGCCAGACCGACCTGAGTTTCATTGCTGCCTGAATCGTACTGGGCGTGGCGTATTTCTATACTCAGGTTGAGTCGTCCGGTTTCAGGGAGCTCCAGTGAGCAACTCTCGAACAAGTCGCCTGGGGGTAGTTGGTGTGTGCAGTCCCCGGAAAAGCGGGCTTTGCAGCCTGTTGCAGAGATATCCATCAGTGTGCCGTCCAGAGCCGTATCGCGCTTCGCGTGACCCAGGTGAACAGCCAGCTCCATGCTGCGTCGCACTGCAGCCCTGAAAGCGCCACGCTTCTGGTGGTAAACCATTTCCTCTGGCAAGGGTGCGCAGTAGGTGGGTACTCCGTCCAGCATCAGCCGTTGTACGCCAGGACAGTGCCAACGCATGTGCACGCCCTCATGCCAGGCATCCACGCGGAACGCTTCTCCCGCAACAGCAAACCGATCGCCGTCGCGTGGCATCATCTCGTCGATCCAGAGAGTCTTGGTGGCGCTATCAATCTCCACAATAAAGCTCTGGAACTTTTGCGGGCGATCAACAAAGGTAACGCGCAGATGATCGCGGTGCTGCTGAATATTTTTCAGCAACGAAAGTATCTCTACTGGAGAGTGGACATCCCGTGGAGGCTGCGGGCCGACTTCCTGATTGAATAGGCTAGACACTGAGGGCTCTCTAGTTCAAATGGACAAACATACTACTACAGTATGCTGGCTATCTGACACGCTGTTCAGGCCTTGGTCAGGTTGCGCTGGTTGCCGGAACGGCTGGCGATGCCCTGGCGATCATATACGCTCTGGCTTGTCTCACCCTGGTTACGCAGGAGATCAAGTAGATTGCCGGTGGCCTGCTGGTTATGTCTAACCAATCGCGCATTACGTAAATTGCCAGCCTGGCAACGCTGTAACGTATCCTGAAATGCGGAATATCTTTCCAGCAGTGTGGGTGCGCCAAGGGATTTGATGTGAGCTTCAAGGCCGTCGCCGGGGGCGACGCCAATTTGTGTACAGCAAGTGCGGATCGCAAGATCGTGCCGTGCAAGTGCTTCGATCAGGGGAGTCTTGGCCGCTAGAAGCTTCTCCAATTCAGCCATGTCTCGATCTACAAGCGCCTGTTGTTCAAGATCCAGGAGCTCAGCAAAAGCTTCACAGTCCGGTTGTGCCTGTAAAAAGACTTTCTCCAGATGTTCCATTTGCTTTCTCCGCTAACCGCTGTGCAGACAAGGTGGCCGGACATTCTCCCGAGGAGTTATTCCAGAGCCAGCAGCTTGTCCGCAATACGGCCACTGTCGACGTTGTAAGTGCCGTCACTGATAGCCTGCCGAATCTGGTCCACGCGTTCGCTGTCGACCACCGGCAAGTCACGTAGACGTTCTTCAACCGCCTGTAATTGTTGAGCCTGTGGGCTGAGTTTCACCTGCCCCTCTTCCACAGTGGTGTTTTGCGCGTTTCCTTGCGCGGCAGGACGGGTGCCTTCGGCCGCGGCATCGCGCTTGCCCACAGTAGCGCCTGTCTGGGCACCCCGATTGGCACTGTTTGATGCGTTGAAGTCAATAACCATTCTGTTTTCCTCAGAACCTAAATGCTTTACTAACACCTGTAACGGCCGATGCAGTCAAAACTTTAGGAAAGATTAGTGTGAATCTGGTCACGTTTTTCACACCAATTTTCATGTTGAGATTATAGAGTAATTGGGCGATAAGGTCACATCGCCACTTCAACTTGTCCGGGGCCGGTAATTCTGGCCTTGACGGTGCGTCCGGACCTGATGTTGCGCACTCGTATCTGACTGCCCATGTTACCGTTTTCCAGCGCCTCCCCTGGCATGCGAACAGACACATGACTGTTCGCCGCGCTGATCACTACCTTGTCGCCCCGTTTGACCACTTCTTGCTGTTCCAGCTGATTGGGGGCCAAAACCGTATCAGCTGCTACCTGACGCCTGAGGCGTAAACCCGCTACCTGATCCAGATCGGTCAGATAGGCATTATTCAAGAGTCCGACGTCCCGCTCCAGGAGGGTGACATCCTGTTTGCCAATGACGGCATGGCGAGAAAGTGGTCGGGTGGTCACAAGTACAGGTTGGTAAAGGCTTACCTGGGCAGGGACGAACAGCCGCCAGCGCACTTCGCTCTCACAACTGAGTCGCACGGTGACACGGCCCACAGGTTCGGCGGGGCTTTCCAGCTCGGCTTCCAGGGCTCCTTCAGGGCACAATGGCAGTCTCAGCCGGTTGTCTAGCCGATTGACTTGCACTTCATAGCGAGCATCCCGAGCACTGCGCTGCAGATGACTTTCGATTTCCTGCTCAAGAAAAGAGGTAGTCGCGCCGATAAGTTGATCAATCAGTGGATTGGCAGAAACGCCTGCGCAAAAAAATAGCGGCAATACCGCGCACCCTGTGAGAAAACGCATACAATGAACCCTGATGACGAGTGGGTTGGCGAATGTCAAAAAAACGCCGTAACAAGTACTACCCAAACAGTGCAGCAAGATGCATGCCGTTTCATTCGAGATATTTGAGGAGTTGCCCATGGCTGGCGTAATGGATTCGGTCAACCAACGTACGCAGTTGGTCGGGCAGAACCGTCTTGAACTCTTGTTGTTTCGACTTTCCGGGCCGCAGCTCTACGGCATCAATGTGTTCAAGGTCAAGGAAGTGCTGCAATGTCCAAAGCTCACTATCCTGCCGCGCTTGAATCCGGTCGTCCGGGGCGTTGCGCACATTCGCGGTGGTACTCTGCCTATCATTGATCTCAACAAGGCCACTGGTGGACCGGGACTCGATGATTTGAGCACAGCATTCGTGATCATTACCGAATACAACTATCGGGTTCAGGGTTTTCTGGTGCGCTCGGTTGAGCGGATCGTCAATATGAACTGGTCCGACATCCACCCGCCGCCAAGGGGTACTGGTCGCGATCATTATCTGACGGCCGTTACGCGTGTGGATGATAAAATGGTTGAAATTATCGACGTCGAGAAGATTCTTGCCGAGGTAGTGCCAACCGTGGAAACCATCACTGCAGGCGTGATCGATGAGGTTACCCACACGGAGGCCCTGGCACGCAAGGTATTGATCGTTGACGACTCCTCGGTTGCTCGCAAGCAGGTTGCACGCTGTCTGCAGGAAGTGGGAGTGGAGGTGGTTGCCCTTAACGATGGTCGCCAGGCACTGAATTGGCTTCGGGATCTGGTCGAAAACGGCAATGGTGTATCCGATCTGTTGATGATGGTGTCGGATATCGAGATGCCGGAAATGGATGGCTATACGCTGACCGCGGAAGTACGAGGCGATTCGCGTATGACGGGCTTGCATATCCTGTTGCATACCTCGCTTTCGGGGGTGTTCAACCAGGCTATGGTGAAAAAGGTGGGAGCCGACGACTTCCTTGCCAAGTTCAAGCCGGATGAGCTGGCACAAAGGGTGATTGATCGACTGCACGCGCTGCGTGAGTAGATCACCGCGTGGGGAAGCAATTCAATTGACGACGGGATGGACTGCGTGACCTCGGCAAACCAAGATTTTCATGTGTTCAGGGAATTTCTGGAAAAAGCGTGCGGCATCGTGCTGGGCGACAATAAACAGTATCTGGTCGCAAGTCGCCTTAATCGGCTTCTAGAGCAACAGGGCATCAAGAGCCTGGGCGAGCTGGTTACGCGTATCCAGACGCAGCCGCGTAGTGGTCTTCGTGAACTGGTTGTCGATGCGATGACGACTAACGAGACTCTTTGGTTCCGGGATGTCTATCCCTTCGAGGTGCTGAAGAATCGGCTTCTGCCCGAGTTCATCAAGGCTAATCCCGGCCAGCGTCCGCGTATCTGGTCTGCGGCATGTTCTTCGGGCCAGGAGCCCTATTCATTGAGCATGTCCATTGACGAGTTCGAGCGCAGCAACCCCGGACAGTTACGCGGGGGCGGGCAAATTATTGCCACAGACCTGTCAGGTGGCATTCTTACTGCGGCCAAGTCTGCGGAGTACGACAGCCTGTCTATTGCCCGTGGGCTTTCAACTGAACGGCTGACCCGTTATTTCGATCAGACCACGCCGGGCCGCTGGACAGTCAAGCAGCCGATTCGCAGTCGCGTTGAGTTTCGCGCAATGAATCTGCTCGACAGTTACTCGATGCTCGGCAAGTTCGATATCGTTTTTTGCCGCAATGTCCTCATCTATTTTTCTGCCGATCTCAAGAAGGACATTCTCAAACGCATTCATGGCACCCTGAAGCCCGGTGGTTACCTGATGCTTGGGGCATCCGAGGCGTTGAACGGTCTGCCTGATCTCTATCAGATGGTCCAATGCAGTCCCGGTATTGTCTATAAGGCAAAATAGCGATCAGATTGACTGATGCCCAAGAAAAGACCTGTGTCGCCCTGACGCAGGTTTTATGTTCGCCCGCTCTCCCCGAAAGTCCCATCGCCCTCATCCTTGCCGCCCAGGCGATTGCCGCCTGACAGTTTACCGTTGCCGCTTTTCCATGGGTACGTGTTAAGTCTTTGAATAATAGTGACATATTTTCTTGGCATGGAAACTGCTTTGTTATTGCGCAGAGAGAACCATGTGGCTAATTCTTGCCACAAGAGGAACGCGCAAATGACGATCAATTTCGATAACGCCCTTGGTATTCACGAGAAAGCACTGACTTTCCGTGGCCAGCGAGCGGCTGTTCTGGCCAACAATGTTGCCAACGCCGAAACGCCCAATTACAAGGCCCGCGATCTGGATTTTTCCACTGTTCTGGCTGCTCAGCAGAGCGGCGGTGACAAGGGCTTTGCTGCCAGCACCACGCATGCTCGGCACATCAATACCGAAAGTCTGCTCGACCAGGCCGCCGGGCTGCGCTTCCGTACGCCCTTGCAGGCATCCCTGGATGGCAACACCGTTGACGCTGAGGTCGAGCAAAGCGCTTTTGCCGAGAACGCCATCGAGCTGCAGGCCAGCTTTACCTTTCTCAACAGCAAGTTCAAAGGGTTGATGTCAGCCCTGCGCGGAGAATAAGCCATGTCCCTCAATGACGTATTCAATATCGCCGGTTCCGGTATGAGCGCACAGTCTCTGCGCCTGAATACAACGGCCAGCAACATCGCCAACGCCGAGACCGTGTCCAGCAGCACAGGCGAGACCTACCGCGCCAGACATCCGGTTTTTGCAACCATGTTTAGCGAACAGCAGCAGGGCATGGGTCAATCGCTGTTTGCCTCCCAGGAGCAGGCCGGGCAGGGTGTTGAGGTCCTGGGTGTCGTGGAGTCGGATGCCGAGTTGCAATCGCGTTATGAGCCTGACCATCCGATGGCGGATGAGCAGGGTTATGTTTTCTATCCCAACGTCAACATTGTCGAGGAAATGGCCAACATGATGGCTGCTTCGCGGGCATATCAAACCAACGTCGAAATCATGAACGCAACCAAGACTATGTTGCAACGCGTTCTCACACTGGGTCAGTGACAGGAGCTTCAAGACCATGAGTATTTCTAGTGCACTGAGCGTAGGTGAAAGCGTTCTGGATCAGTACAAGGTGGACCAGACCCGGGATGCCAAGGGCGGCGAACTCGGCAAGAATGAATTCTTGAAACTGCTGGTGACACAGATGAACAACCAGGATCCGCTGTCACCCCAGGAAAATGGAGAGTTCATTGCTCAGCTGGCTCAGTTCAGTACGGTTGAGGGCATTGAAACACTCAATACCTCGATGGAGTCACTGGTCAATGGCTACCAGTCTTCACAGGCCTTGCAGGCTTCGTCATTGGTGGGTCGTACCGTCATTGTGCCGGCTGATCAGGCCATGGTGGACACTGCCAAGGGTATCAAGGGACAACTGGCTCTGCCTGTCCCCAGTGATAACGTTTACGTGAATGTCACCGATGCGGCTGGTTCCGTCGTCACGCGACTTAACCTGGGCAGCCAGGCGAGCGGCATGCATGACTTCGTTTGGGATGGAAAAGACAGCAGCGGCAATCTGATGCCGCCCGGAAAATACAAGTTTGAGGCTCAGGCTACTATCGAAGGAGCCAACAAGCAGCTTGCAACGTTACTGCCGGCCAACGTGGACAGCGTGTCCCTGGGCAACGGCAACGGGGGCGGAATGATGCTTAACGTCGCAGGCCTCGGCAGTATCAGTCTTTCTAATATCGTTTCTATTGGTCAGTAACAGTCGTCCGATCTACATCGGCTAGGAGAGTAACCATGTCTTTCAATATCGGTCTGAGTGGTATCCGGGCGGCGTCATCCGATCTGGATATTACCGGTAACAACATCGCCAACGCCGGCACAGTGGGCTTCAAGGGCTCGCGCGCGGAATTTTCCGATGTTTATGCAGCCTCCATTCTCGGCTCGGGCAGCAATGCCCAGGGCAGCGGTGTATTGCTTGCCGACGTGGCCCAGCAGTTTACCCAGGGCAACATCAACTTCACCGAAAACAGTCTCGATCTGGCCATCAATGGCAACGGCTTCTTTGTTACCAGTAACGGTGGTGCGCTCAGTTATACGCGAGCCGGCTACTTCGGTACCGATCGCGAAGGTTTTATTTCCAACAACTTCGGCGAACGCCTGCAGGGCTTTGGCGTGAATCCGGTTACTGGCCAGATTAACCAGGGCGTTCAGACCGACCTGCGCGTGGATACCCGTTCGGCCAATCCCAGAGCAACTTCCGAGGTTGACTCTACTCTGAACCTGAATTCTACCGACGTGCGTCCGGCTATCTGGCAGCAGGCCTATGATACCGAGATTGCTGCAGGCGGTACCCCAGCCGATGCTTTGGCAGCTGCCAGGGACACCTTCGATCCCACCAATTCGGCCACCTACAACAGCTCCACCTCGGTCAATATCTTCGATAGCCTGGGTAATGCGCATACCCTGACCAAGTACTTCGTAAAGACCGACGGCAATCAGTGGGACATGTTCACCATGATTGACGGCCGTCAGGTCACCAATGATCCTGCGACCAATAATGCCTTGCCGACTGATGCAGCCTTCGGCCCAGAGCCTACTCAACTGACCTTCAATACCGTTGGCGAGCTAACCACGCCGCAGCCAGTGGGCAGTATCCAGAACTGGGTACCACTAGATAGTGCCGGACGCGAAACCGGCGCCGACTCGCCAGCTGCGTTCGCTATCGACCTGGCGGGTAGTACCCAGTTTGCAGCCAGCTTCGCCGTCACCGCTGTAGTCCAGGATGGATTCACGACGGGTGATCTGGCGGGCCTGGAAATCGACGATGCAGGATTACTGGTGGCGCGCTATACCAACGGGCAGACTCGTACTCAGGGACAGGTGGTGTTGGCCAACTTCGCCAACCAGCAGGGTCTGACTCCGCTGGGTAAAACTGCCTGGGCACAATCTTCTGCTTCTGGTGAGCCAGTGGTTGGTGCGCCCGGGACGGGCACCCAGGGCTCTATCCAGTCCGGTGCGCTCGAACAGTCCAACGTTGATCTATCCGAGCAGCTGATCAACTTGATCATTTCCCAGCGTAACTATCAGGCTAACGCGAAGACAATTCAGACTGCTGATGCGGTAACCCAGACTATCATCAACCTCAGGTAAGCTCCGGCAATAGTCCGGCAATAGCAGGGCGGCAATTCCGGCGGGTCTATCCCGTCTGTATTGCCGCCCTGTTTTTTTATAAAGCTATCTATCTGTTTTATATGCCAAAAAAGTATTAAATTAATTTATGGCATGAACCGTGCTTTATCTTCCTGTGATAGCAGCAAAGCGGCAATTCCTTGTCGCAACGGGAGTAGAGCGTGGACAAATCACTTTTCATTTCCATGACCGGCGCCAGCCAGAACATGCTGGCTCAGCAGGCGCATGCCAATAACCTGGCAAACGTCAGCACTACAGGCTTTCGTCGGGATTTCGAGCAGGCCCGTTCGATGCCTGTTTATGGCCAAGCCCTGCCAACACGAGCCTATGCAATGACCGAGAGGCCAGGCACCGATCTAGCCTCCGGCAGCATGCAGGAAACTGGCCGCGACCTCGATATTGCCGTGGAAGGACAAGGCTGGATTGCCGTTCAGGCTCCTGACGGTACTGAGGCCTATACCCGTGCCGGCAGCCTGAAAATTGACGCTTTTGGTTTGCTACGGACCGCTAGCGGCATGCCTGTGCTGGGTAACGCTGGACCGATCGCATTACCCCCGGCTGACAAGGTAGAAATTGGCCAGGACGGCACCATCAGCATTCGAGCTGAAGGTGAGGCCCCGAATGTGTTGGCTGAAGTGGATCGAATAAAGTTGGTCAATCCCGACCCGGCGACCATTCGCAAGGGTGAGGATGGCTTGATGCGAGTGGAGAACGCTGTTGAACAACCCGCTGACGCGGCAGTGCGTGTGGCGTCGGGTTTTCTCGAAAGCAGCAACGTCAATGCCGTGGCGGAAATGACGGCAATGCTTTCCCTGGCCCGTCAATTCGAGCTGCACATCAAGATGATGCGCACCGCCGAAGAGAACAGCCAGGTCACCAACAAGATTCTGCAAATCAGTTGAACCTGAGCAGCCGCCTCACGCAGTCAGTGACGCGCTAGGAGAAGAACATGCACGCAGCACTTTGGGTAAGCAAGACTGGTCTGTCCGCACAGGACACCATGTTGACCACCATTTCCAACAACCTGGCGAACGTGGCGACTACGGGTTTCAAACGCGACCGCCCTGAGTTCGAGGATCTGTTGTATCAGATCAAGCGTCAACCCGGTGGTCAGACTACGCAGGACACACAGTTGCCGTCGGGTCTACAGCTGGGTACCGGTGTACGCGTTGCCGGGACACAGAAGATCTTCACTGAAGGCACCCTGCAGACAACCGAACAACCGCTGGACCTGGCGATTAACGGAAAGGGTTTTTTCCAGATTCTGATGCCCGACGGAAATATTGGCTACACCCGTGATGGCAGCTTTCACCTGGATGCTGATGGCCAGATTGTAACCTCCAGTGGCTTCCCACTTGAGCCGGCAATTCAGCTGCCCGACGATGTGCAGTCTTTCACCGTCGGTGAAGATGGCACTGTAAGTATTTCCGTATTCGGTGACCCTGCAGCCCAACAGTTGGGCATCCTGCAGACTGCCAATTTTGTCAACCCGGCCGGGCTTCAGTCGATCGGTAATAACCTGTTCCTGGAAACCGCCGCCAGCGGAGCACCGCAGGCTGGCAATCCAGGGCAGAACGGTCTCGGTACTGTGTTGCAGAATACCCTGGAGAATTCCAACGTCAGCGTGGTCGAGGAACTGGTCAACATGATCACGACCCAGCGCGCCTACGAAATGAATTCCAAGGTGATCTCGACGGCCGATCAGATGTTGCAGTACGTCAGCCAGAACCTCTAAGAGGAATGACTAAAATGAAATCCCTGCGCCTTGCACTGGTTGTGATGATCCTTGGGAGCCTGGCGGCCTGCATGCAGATGCCGCCAGCACCCAATGATCCGTCCTATGCACCGATAATGCCGCGCACACCGATACCTGCGGAGCTCAACAACGGTGCTATTTATCAGGCCGGCTTCGAAACCAATCTGTATGACGATCGCAAGGCCAATCGGGTCGGTGACATCATCACCATCACGCTGCAGGAACGCACTGCTGCACGCAAGAGCGCAGACAACGAGATCAGCAAGAACAGTTCTACGCAGATCGCCAATCCAACCCTGCTGGGCAATGTAGTGGGCGCCAAAGGCTTGAACCTGGGAGTAGATATTTCCGGTAATCGTACTTTCGCTGGCGATTCCGAGGCTAACCAGACCAACAGCCTGAACGGCTCCATCACCGCAACAATCTTTGAAGTTCTGCCCAATGGTGTGATGCGCGTGCGCGGTGAGAAATGGATCACCCTTAACAACGGGGACGAGTTGATTCGCGTTTCCGGTCTGGTACGCAGCGAAGATATCGGCCCGGATAATACCGTGCCTTCGACGCGTATTGCCGACGCTCGGATCGCTTACTCGGGCACCGGCGCTTTTGCCAACGCAAGTCAGCCTGGCTGGCTGAGCCAGTTCTTCCTGAGCCCACTGTGGCCCTTCTAGGAGTAGTGAGCATGCGTAAGCTGCTGTTGTGCCTGTGTTTAGTGCTTGCTGCCCCCCTGGCCCATGCCGAGCGGTTGAAGGATATCGCCAGTGTGGCCGGCGTGCGCACCAACCAGTTGATCGGCTACGGTCTGGTGGTGGGTCTGGTCGGCTCCGGGGATCAGACCAGCCAGACACCATTCACCGTGCAAACCTTCAATAACATGCTGACCGAGTTCGGTATCACCGTGCCGCCGGGAACCCGGATCCAGACCAAAAACGTTGCAGCTGTGGCGATTCATGCCGAGTTGCCTCCCTTCGCACGGCCTGGTCAGACTATCGATATTACCGTTTCGTCGATTGGTAATGCCAAGAGCCTGCGTGGTGGCAGCCTGCTGATGACCCCTCTCAAGGGTATCGATGGCCAGGTTTATGCGATTGCCCAGGGTAATCTGGTGGTTGGTGGCTTCGGTGCCGAGGGCGCAGATGGTTCGCGCATAACGGTTAACGTGCCAAGCGTGGGTCGTATCCCGGCCGGTGCTACTGTCGAGCGCGCCGTCATCAGTCCTTTTGCCAGTGGCGATCATCTGGTGTTCAACCTTAATCGACCGGATTTCACTACCGCAAAGCGCGTTGTTGACCAGATCAACAACACCTTTGGTGCGGGCGTTGCCCAGGCGCAGGATGCCGGCTCAATTACCGTGCGTGCTCCCTTGGACCCCAACCAGCGTGTGGACTACATGTCCATGGTCGAGAACCTGCAGGTGGACCAGGGTAATGCGGCAGCAAAGATTGTGATCAATTCGCGCACTGGCACCATTGTCATTGGACAGGATGTGCGGGTGCAGCCAGCCGCCGTTACCCACGGCGGTCTGACCGTGACGATAAGCGAGAACTTTCAGGTCAGTCAGCCTGATGCGCCCTTTACCGATGGTCAGACAGTCGTCACGCCTAGCTCTCAGATCAATATCGAAGAGGGCGACAGCCGCATGTTCGTGTTCAATCCGGGTGTGTCGCTGGATGAGATAGTGCGCGCGGTCAATCAGGTAGGAGCCGCTCCGGGCGACCTGATGGCCATTCTTGAAGCCTTGAGACAAGCCGGCGCGCTTAACGCCGAACTTGTTGTCATCTGAGCGAGGACGCGATCATGAGCCCGAATGGCATCAGCTATACCGATATCAACTCCATGAGCGAGTTGAAAGCCGGTTCCAAGGCTAACAGCCCGGAAAACATGCAGCGCGTCGCTGAACAGTTCGAGTCCCTGTTCATGAACATGATGGTCAAGAGCATGCGCGATGCCAATCAGGCCTTTGCTGAAGGCAACCCGCTGAACACGCCGCAGACCAAGTTCTATCAGGATATGTACGACAACCAGATGTCGGTTCATCTGTCTGAAAAGCAAGGTCTGGGTTTGGCCGACGTGATGATGCGCCAGCTGTCCCCAGAGAAAACGCCGGCAGCTTCCGGTGGAGCACTGGAGCGGCCAGCATTGAAATCTGATCTGTCTGCTGCTGCGCAAAACACCAACATGGCTGGTGGCTTGCCTGATCATTCAGCTCTGCTGGCCAAACGTCGACTCGGCTTCTCACTGGGTAATGCGGCCTCACAGACAGCTCTGGCTGGCAACGCTGGCGGACCTGCTTCCGCACCAGCTGCTACACCCATGCAGACTGAGCCATCGCAGAGCTGGCAACCATTGCGCGCCATCCAGGGTGTAGCGCGCAATCAGCCCACGACCGCTGAAGCCATTGCCCAGGCTGCACCAGCTGGCCCGGGCCCAACGCGTTTTGCCAATTCCAGTGAATTTGTACAGGCAATGCTGCCGATGGCTGAAAAGGCGGCAGCGCGCTTGGGCGTGGATCCGCATTATCTGGTGGCGCAAGCTGCCCTCGAGACCGGTTGGGGAAAGTCGATTATCAAGCAGCCTGACGGCAGCAACAGCCATAACCTGTTCGGGATCAAGGCCCATGGCGGCTGGCAGGGAGAGTCGGCCAGTGTGATGACCCATGAGTATCGTGATGGTGTAAAAGGCCAGGAGCGCGCGAGCTTTCGCAGCTATGCATCTTTCGAGCAGAGTTTTGACGATTATGTGAACTTCCTCGAGGGCAATGGCCGCTACAAGCAAGCGCTGGCACGCACCGAGAACCCGGATACTTTCTTCCGCGAACTGCAACAGGCCGGTTACGCCACCGATCCACAGTATGCCCGCAAAGTGTCACAGATAGCGCGGCAACTGCTGAGCGACTCCGGCAATCAGCAGGTCGCTCAGACTGGTGCTGACTCCAGCACAGGCAGGGCATAAACATGGCTGACCTTTTCGGGATTGGACTTAGCGGCCTCAAGGCCAGTCAGACCAATTTGTCGGTTACCGGGCAGAATATTTCCAACGTAAATACTCCCGGTTACAGCCGCCAGACAGCCGTTCAAGCAGCCCGCGATCCGAGCTTTACGGGTGCAGGCTATATTGGCAACGGCACCAGCATTGTCGATGTGCAGCGCGTCTATAACGAGTTTCTGACCAATCAGGTGCGCAGCAGTACGGCGATCAATTCCGAAGTCACTGCGTTTCAGACACAGATGGAAGAGCTAAATACGCTGCTGTCTGGAACAGCTACAGGTATCACCCCGGGCTTGCAGAACTTCTTTGACGCGTTGCAGACCTCGGTCGAGGATCCGGCCAGCTTGCCTGCCCGCCAGCTTTTTTTGTCCGAATCCGAAGGCCTGGCCTCGCGCTTCAATACCGTGCAAACACGTCTGTCGACCCAGACTGAATTCATTGGCCAGCAGATGGGCACACTGACCGGTCAGGTCAGCCGTCTGGCTGAGTCGGTTGCACAATACAATGACTCCATCGGGCGCGCCGTCGCAAACGGTTCCGAGCCCAATGACCTGTTCGACGCGCGTGATGAAGCCGTTCGCCAACTCAGTGAGCTGATCGGTGTGACGGTAGTGCCGCAGGACAATAGCAGCATCAACCTGTTCATTGGTTCCGGGCAGCCCCTGGTGGTTGGTAAGGAAGCATCCAGCCTTCAGGTGGTGCGTGGCACCGCCGATCCGTCGCGTGCAGAAGTACAGTTGATCAGCGGAAACTCCGCCCAGGGCATTACCAGCCTGGTCAGTGGTGGTCAGCTGGGTGGCTTGATTCGCTATCGTCAGGATGTGCTTGATCAGGCGCTTAACTCCGTTGGCCGTCTCGCATTGTCGATTGCCGATGAGGTCAATAGTCAGTTGGGGCAGGGTCTGGACATTAATGGTCAGGCCGGTGCGCAGCTCTTCAAGGATATCAACAGTCCTGACCAGCTCGATTTGCGCAGCCAGGCTCGTCCGACCAACAGCGATCCTAATACCAAGCTGAATGTGTTTATCTCTGATACCACTCAGCTGAGTACCTCCGACTATGAGGTGCTTTTCAGCAGTGCTACCCAGTACAGTATCCGGCGGGTGAGCGATAATCAGGTAACCGGGCCGATTGATATCACTGCGGCGCCGCCAACCGAGGTGGATGGCTTTCAAATGACCTTGCCTGCCGGTGGTAGCGTTGTAGCCGGTGACCGTTTTCTTGTCACTCCCACTCGCTACGGCTCTGGCGGCATGGAATCGGTGATGCAGCAGCCCGAAGAGCTGGGCTTCGCAGCGCCGGCCAGCGCTGATACCAGCCTGGCCAACCGGGGTACAGCCAAGATTACCCAGCCTTCGCTTGTGAATGGTCCTGAACCGATTGATCCAGCGGCGATGCAGGCCTACCTGCCTATCGAGATGCTCTATGATCAGGCGGCAGGTACGTTGAGCCTGACCAGCGCCTCCGGTGCGACACTCACACCAGCGTCCTTCGCTATCAACCCGGGGCAGACCAACACTCTGGCGTGGGAAGTGGACGGCTACAGTTTCAGCATGAAAATGACTGGCACACCTCTGGATGGTGATACCTTCAATATCAACTTCAATGAAGGTAAGTCCGACAACCGTAATGCATTGGTGTTGTCGGAACTTCAGACCAAGGCTGTTCTCGGACAGGCCGGTGGTCGCAGCGGTTTCTCCTTTGTTGATGGTTACGGAGATCTGGTCCAGCGCGTTGCTACCTTTACCGCGCAGGCGCGCTCCGACAGTGATTCAAGTGGGGCGGTACTCAAGCAGGCGACCAATAATCGCGACTCGGTATCGGCGGTCAACCTGGACGAGGAAGCCGCGAATCTGATCAAGTTCGAGCAGTATTACAACGCTTCGGCGCAGGTACTGCAGGTAGCAAGATCCTTGTTTGATACTCTGATAAGCAGCATTCGCTGACAGGTGACAGGCCATGCGTATTTCGACAATACAGACATTCAATAATGGCAATCAGGGTATCCAGGATAACTACGCCAAGGTCACGCGTACCCAGGAGCAGGTCAGTTCGGGAAAGCGTCTGTTGTCGCCGGCTGATGATCCCGTAGCGACAGTACGCTTGTTACAGCTCGACCAGGAAGCAGGCCGCCTGGAGCAATTCAAATCCAATATGAGTGCCGCGACCAACAGCCTGAACCAGGAGGAAGCGACACTTAACTCGGTGACCAATATTTTGCAGCGGGTACGCGAAATTACCCTGCAGGGTGGTAATGGTGCGCTAGACGCTTCTGACCGTCAGGCACTTGCCCAGGAACTGAGCGAGCGTGAGGAAGAGCTTTTTGGTCTGTTCAATAGCCGCAACGCCCGTGGCGAATATCTGTTCGGTGGTTTTCAGAGTCAGACCCCGCCCTTCGTTCGGGAGCCAGACGGCACCTATACCTACGAAGGCGATCAGGGGCAGCGTTCAATTCAGATCGCAGGCTCCAAGCAGTTGGCGATCAATGATAACGGCAAGGATCTGTTTGTTGACGTAGGCAATGTCAATCGGGTGGTCACTGATCGAACCGTACCTGTTGCAGATCCCGCGACACCTTTTCCGCGCATTTCACTGGGAGTTGTAGAAGACAAGACTGCCTACGACGCTGATTTTTATCCAAATGCACCTGTAACGGTGAGAATTGCTCCCGACGGAAGCAGCTATGAGGTGTTTGAAACGGCAAACACCGCCAACGTGCTGGCATCCGGGCCAATCGAGCCGAATGAAGACAACAGTCTGCAGGTTCGTATTGCCGGTGTGGTTGTCACCATAGACGGTGAGCTGGCCGGCGGCGAGGAATTTTCCATTGACCGTGGCAATACGGCTGATACCGGTGAAAAACGCAGCATTTTGCAGAACATTGCCTTTTTGCGCGAGACACTGGAGGATCCGGGTAACTCACCCGAAGACAAATTGATACGTCGCGACAAGCTGGCGATCAGTCTGGAAAACATCGATAACGCCATGAACAGCGTGCTCAGTGTACAGACCAGTATTGGCGCCCGACTCAACGTTATCGAGTCCACGGGCAACGAGAATGCTGAAGTGTCCCTGATCAATACCAAGGTTCAAGCGGAATTGTCGGAGCTTGATTATGCGGAAGCGCTCAGTCGCCTGAGTCTCGAGTCTGTAGTCTTGCAGGCAGCACAGCAAAGCTACGTGAAGATCAGTGGCTTGAGCCTGTTCAATCTGCTGCGTTAAGTATGGCTTTCGGGCTTAGAATCCGAGCGGTATTCGCGGCTTGTCGCCGCCCAGCTTGAGACCCACCTTGAGTATGGTGTCATTGTCCACGGCGGCGACAACCCAGGTATGACCCTCCCATTCCAGCTTGTCGCCCACGACGGGATGGCCACCAAAGCGCTTTCCCAAAAAAACCGCAAGGGTCAGTTCGCGGAGCTCATCTGGCACGGCGAATCCATAGAAACGACCTACTGCACCCAGTTCAGCGTCGCCCTCAAGAATAAAGTCACCGAAGAAGCGTCGATTCTCCAGGTAACTCGCAGCATGCGGCTTGCTGAATAACTTCGATAGGGCTGGAAGGTCCCTTTGCCTGCCGATAATGCACAGCACATCGTTCAGTGCCAGGGTGGTGCTGCCGCGCGGATGCAATAGCTCACTTCCGCGGAACACCGCCGCGATGCGTGAATTGTTGGGCATGGCGAGTTCACGCAGACTGACGCCGACACACCAATTGGCATTTTCCAATTGGTAGATCATGACCTCATAAGCGCCATCCACAGCGACATCCAGGCTCGTTCGTTGTAATGGTTCTGGCTGAGGGGGGATCTCGACTCTGCAAAGGCGGGCGGCAAAAGGTAGGCTCGAACCCTGCAGCAGAAGCGATACCAACACGACCACGAAGGCCACGTTGAACAATAGCTGCGCCTGCTCCAGTCCGGCTAGTAAGGGAAAAATTGCCAGGATTATAGGAACTGCCCCACGTAGCCCGACCCAGGAAATGAACAGACGCTCGCGCCAGGAGAAGACAAACGGCGCCAGGCATATCAACACCGCCACCGGCCGAGCAATAAATATCAGGAACAAAGCTATAGCGATGGCTGGCCCGGCGATAGGCATCATTTCGCTAGGAGTGACCAGTAACCCGAGCATCAGGAACATGCCGATCTGGCTCAGCCAGGCCATGCCGTCCTGTACGTGGAGAATATTTTGCAAGTTGTGCACGCGTCTATTTCCCAACACCACACCGGTTAGGTAAATCGCCAGGAACCCGCTGCCGCCAATGGTATTGGCAAACGCAAACACCAGTATCGCGCCGCTGGTAATCAAAAGTGGGTAAAGGCCGGTTGCCAGCTTGACCCTATTCACCAGGCTCGCCAGCAGCACGCCTCCAGCCAGACCGCAGATACCTCCGATACCAAACTGCTGCACAAAAACGCCAATAATTTCCCAACTGACGCTTTGCTCACCCGAGGCGATTATTTCCACCAATGTAATCGTCAGAAAGATGGCCATCGGGTCGTTGGAGCCCGATTCGATTTCCAGCGTGGCGCCCACCCGCTGCTTCAGGTTGAGCCCTTTGCCCTGAAGCAAGGAAAATACTGCCGCGGCATCGGTAGAGCCAACAATGGCGCCCAGGAGCATTCCCTGTAGCCAATGCAGGTCAAGCAGCCAGGCGGTGACCATGCCGGTCAGGCCTGCACATAGCACGACGCCTAGACTGGCAAGGGATACAGCCGGCCAGAGGCCAACGCGAAAGTTTTCGACGCGGGTTCTCATTCCGCCATCAAGCAGAATGATCGCCAGTGCCAGACTGCCAATCATGAAGGCAATCCCGGTATTGTCGAACGCGATACCGCCGAAACCGTCTTCCCCTGCAAGCATTCCGATAATCAGGAAGATCAGCAACAGAGGTATCCCCAGCCTCGAGGACAGGGAGCTGGCGAGAATGCTGGCGCATAACAGCATTGCGCCAATGAGGAAAAGCGTATTGATATAGTCCATGCTGCAGAGCAACTCAATCGGGTATCGTGTCTACCTTCACTATATAGGCTGATAGTGATTGTGGGGCGAAAATTGCTGTAATCTCAGTCAATTGCGAAAGGGGGGGTGTGATGGACGCGGAATTCTGGCGCGAGCGCTGGCAGCTGGGTGAAATCGGTTTCCACAAATCGCGTGCTAACCCTCTGCTAGTGCGCTGGTGGTCCGCGCTGGCAATGAAACCAGGGGCTACGGTGCTGGTCCCGCTGTGCGGCAAAACCCTTGATATGCTCTGGTTGCGTGAGCAAGGATCGGCGGTCGTTGGTGCCGAGTTATCGCGGCAGGCCCTGGATAGCTTTATTGAAGAAAACGGGCTGTCGTGCAAATGGCAAGACAGCGATGGTTTCGATGTGGCCGCGTGTTCTGAACTGACGCTCTATTGCGGCGATTTTTTTGCGCTGGGGGCGACGCATTTGGGGACGGTGAATGCGGTATACGACCGAGCTGCGCTTATCGCACTGCCGCCGCCCATGCGTCAGCAGTATGTCTCGCACCTGCGTGAACAACTCCAGGCTGGCTGGAAAATGCTGCTGATCACGCTGGATTACCGTCAGTCCGAGCGGCCGGGCCCGCCATTCAGCGTGCCGGATACGGAAGTAAGGACACTTTTTTCCGGTTGTTCCGTGTCGGTTTTACAAGAGGCCCAGGTGCTTGAGGAGCATGCCGTGTTCCGTGATCAGGGCATGACCAGCCTGATCGAAAGGGTGTATCTCATCGAAGACAAATGATCGTACAGTTATGTTTGTCGGGTTACTCCCGGCCGCCAACCAGGGCGGCCGTAAAATCTTAATACCAGGTCTGTTTTCTGCCCGGAGTTGTCATGGCGGCCGCCCTTGCCCTGCTGTTCAAGCTCTTCCCCCTTTACATAACCGTTGGGCTTGGATGGCTCGCGGGGCGTTTTCTGAAGGCTAGCGGCAGCCATATTGCCGGGATCATGCTGTGCATCGTTACCCCCTCGGTTGTGTTCCCGGGTGTGATGAGCGCGCCCTTGTCAGCCAGCGTCATCATGCTGCCATTTTTAGCTGTCTATTTACGATCCCAGCGTTTACAAGGCGATCTTTCTTATCTCCATCACGCCAATCGCAGCCAATACAGTGGTTACAGCCACGCTGCTTGATACCGAGCCGCGACAAGTAGCAGGTACAACACTACTGAGTACGACATTTGCGTTGGTCTACATACCGTTTATGGTCTCCCTGGTGATACCGCCGATCTGACAGCCATGTGCCTGCATGCATCCTGCCTGATAAAAAATGATCAGGTCATGCAAAATGCAATGGGCGTACAATTTGAAGATATGTAAGTAATTGATTTTTATTGATTTAAATATATGAAAATACTGGCACGACCCCTGCAATACTCCCTGTAAAGGCGATTGCGTCGTCATCATCAACAGAGCCAAGCGCTCTGCTGGAAATAGGGAGGAATTTCAGAATGAAAGGTCGAGACGTTGCTTTTTTCATGAGTATTCAAGGGGTTCTACTCGGCGCGGCATTTCTGCTTTCCACCGGCGAAACGGATCTGGATACGACAGCCCGCCAAGCCCCCCAACAAATCGAGATTCGTAGTTGGATAGATGAAAACGCCAATTCCCGGACGCTAGCGCGTCAGATGAATATGTCCAATACAGCCAGTATCAAGGATTCTGGTGCGCCGGATTCCATTGCTGTGGCGTTGGAGCAATCTGGTCAGCAGCGCAGTTGGGTTTTCTAGAGAAATAGAGCCGCACACATCCCTCTCTGCGAGGTTTCTCTCCTCGCTATTAGCGGCTAGTTGAATGCCCATGCACTCGGCCTGTCCTTGTGCATGTATTGCATAATGCACGATTCGCTATTGTTTCCCCTCTTTATCATTACGTTCACTGGTTGGCTGCGCTTAATCCGGAACGCTCAGTTGCACATTTTCCTAATGTTGTTCGCTGTATGGCCGATATGGAAGCTACTATGTCAGAAAGATCTTCTTCCTGATAAGAAAGGGCCTTCCGCGTTCGAGCCGAGGCCACGAATAAGATGGGGAATATGCTAATGGCTTCTTTTCGTAACCTGGGCTTTCGCTGGAAATTGACCCTTCCCATGGTGTTTCTGGCCGGCGCGTTTTGTCTGCTGGGCGCTGTTGCCTATATAGGTATTAGCGATCTATCCTCCCGGATGGAGCGATTTTCCAGTGGTTTGTTGCCGCAGGCGACTAACCTTTTGGAAGCAGACCGGGACATGTATCAGGCGCTGGTCGCAGAGCGTGCACTGGTTCAAGGTTCAGCGCGCGATGAGCGTAATGATCTGGTCGTTGCCCATTCCGATAACCTCCAGCAGGCACTGGATCGGGTCAAGGTATCCACGTCGTTAGCGGTATCTCCGCAGAGCAAAGCCCTTGGCCAGGAGTTCGTGCAGGTTTTTGACGCATGGAAGAAGGTCAGCCTGGAAGTAGTGCGACTCTCACAAAGCGAAGCGTTTCAGGACAAGGGTGAGGCCAATCAGCTCAGTTTTGGTGAGTCCGCCGAACTATTTGGCCGCGCTCGTGACTTGATAGATCAAATGACCCAGTTGGTTGATGCCTCGGCTGCCACGGAGCTTCAGGAAGCGGAGCAGGCCACTTCAGCAAACGCGCGCAATATGTCTTTGGTGGTCATTCTCGGGCTTGTTGTCTGTGTGTTGACCATTGCCTTTCTCCCCGGTCTTATTGTCCGGCCAATCGAGAATATTCTAGCGCGCATTCGCGATATAGCTGGCGGTGGTGGTGACCTTACAAAGCGGGTTGATGTCAACTCAGCGGATGAGGTGGGCCAGCTTGGTGCGAGCTTTAACGAGTTCCTTGATCAGCTACAACTCCTGATCCGGGAAGTCGCCGAATCGACACTCCTGGTGGCATCGGCCTCCGAGCAAATGAGCGCCATAGCGGCCAACCAGGATCAACTGGTGACGGATCAGCACCTGGCCATTGATCAGGTCAGTACAGCGGCAACCGAAATGACCGCCGCTATTCACGAAGTAGCCGATAACGCTCACAGCACTGCCGAAGCTGCCCGCCAGGCGGACCAGCAGGGTAAGTCGACATCCGAAGTCGTTGGTCAGACGATGAACGCCTTACGCAGGCTGGCCAAGGATGTAGCTGAGGCTGCAGGCGTGATCAACCGTCTTGAGCAGGATAGTGACAAGATTGGTGGCGTGCTGAGTGTTATTCAGGCGATCGCAGAGCAAACCAATTTGCTGGCCCTCAACGCCGCCATCGAAGCTGCACGCGCAGGTGAGCAGGGCCGGGGTTTTGCCGTGGTAGCGGACGAGGTCAGAACGCTGGCGGCTCGCACCCAGGATTCCACCCGCGATATTCAGGAAATGATCCAGAGCCTGCAAACCGGAAGCACTCAGGCGGTAACAGTCATGCAGCGCGGCGCTTCCCTGGCTGCCGAGAGTGTCGAACAGGCAGAGGGCGCGGAAAGATCGCTTAACGATACCGCACAATCGGTTGTGCGAATCAACGATATGGCCGCACAGATTGCCTCGGCCTGTGAAGAGCAGACCCAGACCACGGAAGAGATTGCCCGTAACATCAGTGGCATCAGGGATCTTTCTGATCAGGCAGCGCAGAATTCCAGTGAGAGTCGTCAGGCTAGTGAGTCCATGGCCAGACTGGCTGCAGGACTGCAGCAGCAGGTAGGTCGTTTCAGGACCTGAAGGGCGCTTCAGTTTATATAAAGCCAGGCTCCAAGAAGCGCCCAACAATGGGTTGTAACTTGACGCCAAGCCGTTACAATAGCGCGGCCTGTCCAGCACAGGTTCGTTATGGTGGCCCTGCCGGTCCCCTCGCAATGATTCGCCGTTAACCTGGTCAGGCCCGGAAGGGAGCAGCCACAGCGGTTACATCGTGTGCCGGGGTGTGGCTGGTAGGGTCGCCACCCATGACGTCCTCTCGTATTCAGCACCCCCGATATCCCCCAAGCCAAGCAGCACATCTCGCAAAGTCCGTCTGCTTTGGTTACAGTACCCGCTCGCCTTTCAGATCCTACCGGACAGCACACATCCAATGAGTTATCAGGTACTTGCCCGCAAATGGCGTCCGCGCCTGTTCCGTGAAATGGTCGGTCAGACCCATGTGCTCCAGGCGTTGATCAACGCGCTTGACCATGATCGGCTGCACCATGCCTACCTTTTCACCGGCACCCGGGGAGTTGGTAAAACCACTATTGCGCGTATTCTGGCCAAATGCCTGAATTGTGAGACAGGAGTGAGCTCCGAGCCCTGCGGAACCTGTTCGGCGTGTCGCGAGATTGATGAAGGGCGCTTCGTTGATCTGATCGAGGTTGACGCGGCCAGCAGAACCAAGGTCGAGGACACCCGCGAGCTGCTTGATAACGTGCAATACGCGCCATCTCGCGGACGTTACAAGGTCTACCTGATCGACGAAGTGCACATGCTATCAAGCCACAGCTTCAATGCGCTGCTGAAAACGCTTGAGGAGCCACCCGAGCACGTTAAATTTCTGCTTGCTACTACCGATCCGCAAAAACTCCCGGTCACCATCCTCTCGCGCTGTCTGCAGTTCTCATTGAAGAATATGCAACCCGAGAAAATCGTTGATCATCTACGCCATGTTCTCGGCGAAGAGCTGATCCGGTTTGACGAGGAATCGCTATGGCTGCTTGGCCGGGCAGCCGATGGCTCGATGCGAGATGCATTGAGTCTGACCGATCAGGCGATTGCATTCGGCAATGGCGCCCTGCAGGTCAGTGACGTTCGCAGCATGCTCGGAACTATTGATCATGGCCAAGTATTCGGTTTGCTGGAGGCGTTGGGTGTTGGCGACGCCAAGGCGTTGCTGGCTGCGGTTGCCGAGTTGGCGGAGCAGGGTGCAGATTTTACCGGGGTACTGGCTGAGTTGCTCTCGGTGCTGCAGAGAATAGCTATTGCCCAGGTTCTACCCCAGGCGGTAGATAATAGCCTGGGAGATCAGGAGCGCGTGCTGGCGCTGGCGGGTCAGATCAGTGCAGAAGATGTACAGCTTTTCTATCAATTGGGCCTCCACGGCCGTCGAGACCTGCCCCTGGCGCCGGAACCGCGCGGCGGCTTTGAAATGGCCATGTTGCGCATGCTGGCATTCAGACCGGGTACTCTGGAGCAGGATGCTCTCGCCGAGCCGCCTGGCGACTCGCCGGGAAAGCCAGTGGGGCTCAGCCAGGCCAGGGCTGAATCCGGAACGCCAAGGCCAACTCCGGCAGCCATCCCTCAGGAGGCCAATTCCGCTGCTGCTTTTGCCGCTAAATCCGGTTCCGAGGCTCAGTCACCTGGGTTGGCAGCGCCGGAAGAGGCAATGGTCCCGCCCATTGGGCTAACGGACGCTGAGACCGCAAAGCCCGTAGTGGTTCCCGCGAATCCCCAGTCGATTGATTCCGATGAGTTCGCCGCCGCCGAACCGGCGGATAAAGTCGCCGATTTTGAGGTGCCTGTTACGAGCAACGAATCTCGGCGCCAGCCGGCTTCTGGGCAGCCGCTGAAAACCTCCGCGCCGGTCAAGCCGCCCCAGGATGAACCGCCTTCGGGGTGGTTGCAGGCCAGCGGTTCAGATGGTCAGGAGTTTGATGACCGCGATGGAGACGAGGAAGAGAATCTCGATCTGGGCCAGTACTTGGGTGACTGGCAAACTGTTGATGCGGTAGCGGCAGTGACTACAGCCGCAGAGGATAGCCTGGATGCAAGCGTGGGGCTCGGTGATCTGCCGCCCGCAACAGGTCTGGCCGCCGAATGGCTGGAGATATTCTTGCAGTTGGGTCTTAGCGGGTTGACGCAAAGTATTGCGGCCCACTGCCAGCTTGTGGACAAAAACGACAGCGCCTGGACTCTGCATCTGGACCCGGGCCACAGCGCGCTCTATAACGAGAATCATCGCTTGCGTGTGCAGCAGGCGTTAGTGGAGCATATTGGTGTACCGGTCGATCTGGAGGTGCGTGTTGCCGCTCCGGATCAGGAAACACCCGCAGTCGCGGCGGCACGCCGCAAGCGCAAGCGACAACAGGAAGCGGAGACCAGTATTCAGCAAGATCCGCTGGTCCTGGGACTGATGCGCGAATTTGCGGCACAAATCTGTGAAGGTAGTATCCGCCCTATTGATACGACGACCCATTGAGTGAGGACAAGAGCATGATGAAAGGTGGAATGGCCGGGCTGATGAAGCAGGCGCAGGAAATGCAGGAAAAAATGGCAAAGATGCAGGAGGAGCTGGCTAACGCAGAGGTTACCGGCCAGTCCGGGGCAGGCTTGGTTTCTGTAATCATGACTGGGCGCCACGACGTGAAGCGTGTGTCCATTGATGACAGTCTGATGACTGAAGAAAAGGAAATTCTGGAAGATCTGGTTGCAGCTGCGTTCAACGACGCCGTGCGCAAGATCGAAAAAAACAATCAGGAAAAGATGTCGGGCATGACCAAGGGCATGAATCTGCCCGATGGTTTCAAGATGCCTTTTTAAAGTCTATTTACCTCTATTTCAGGCGGTGCCATGAGCTTCAGTCCCCTGATTCGCCATTTGATCGATGCACTGCGCGGATTACCCGGTGTCGGACCCAAGACAGCCCAGCGTATGGCGTTGCATTTGCTTGAGCGTGATCGAGATGTCGCGCGGCATCTTGCCGGTGCCCTGGCTACTGCCATGGACGGGGTAGGCTACTGCAGCCGCTGCAGAACGCTCAGCGAGAACGATATTTGTGCTATCTGCTCCGACCCGCGCAGGGATGCAACGCTACTGTGTGTACTGCAGAGCCCGGCTGACGTTTGGGCGGTTGAGCAGGCGGGAGGCTTTAGTGGTCGCTATTTCGTTCTCAAGGGACAGCTATCGCCAATCGACGGCATGGGACCGGAGGAGATCGGGATACCGTCGCTACTGGAGGCGGTAGAGCGCAGTGATGTTGCTGAGGTGATACTGGCGACCAACCCCACGGTGGAAGGTGAGGCGACTGCTCATTATATTGCCAGCACGCTGAAACCTCGCGGGATCAAGGTGTCACGCATCGCTCACGGTGTTCCCCTAGGCGGCGAACTGGAATATATCGATGGTGGTACCTTGGCCCATGCGCTCGCCGGGCGTACTCCGATTAACTGAGTCGCCTGGCTTGCGTTAATGGATTAGGAAGCGAGCTGACCGCTGCGAAAATCATGTAGAGCCTGTTCGATTTCCTCGCGGCTGTTCATGACGAAGGGCCCATACTGGACTATGGGCTCGCGTAAGGGTTTACCCGCAATCAGTAGCACCTTCGCACCATTGGGCCCTGCCTGAATCGAGATGCCATTACCTTCCCCGAGTCGCCCCAGGTGGCCCGCTCCCAAGCCTGAGCGCTGCTGGCTACCAATCAGTTCTATTGTCCCTTCATACACATAGAGCATGCCATTCAGTTGAGCGGGCAGCGGCAAGTCACATTGCTCCTCGGGCAACAGATGCAGATCGACATAAAGAGGGTCACTGCTTTTTCCGATTATCGGACCGGCCACGAGTTCATCGGCCAAGTGCAAAGTCCCGGCGATGACTCTGGCAAGCCCGCCACCCGCTAAAGGGCGTTCAGTGATTGCATCCGACGGCAGGTCCTGATAACTAGCTGGCTGCATCTTTTCCAAAGCGGGTAAGTTTACCCACAGCTGAAAGCCACGCATCCGACCTGAATCCTGCTGCGGCATCTCGGAGTGAATGATGCCGCGCCCGGCTGTCATCCACTGCACGCCGCCTGGCTCAAGTAAACCTCGGTTGCCCATGTGATCCTCATGAAGCATCCGGCCCTCGAGCATATAGGTAACTGTTTCAAAACCCCTATGCGGGTGAGAGGGGAATCCCCCGATATAGTCTGCAGCCTCATCGGAACCGAACTCGTCGAGCATTAAAAAAGGGTCGAAGCGCTCTGCACCGGTTCCGCCAAACACGCGCTTGAGTTTTACGCCGTCACCATCGGAGGCGTTGCGACCAGTTATTTGTTCAATCAGATCGCGATTAATGACTGTTGACATCAGAGACCTCCCGTATTGCGAATAGGATCAGTCTATTGTCAATAATAGTGATTAAAAAGCGGAAAAATAAGGGTAAAACTATCTGTTATTTCGATGAGATATGGTGAGGTATGGAATTTTTGGCCGCACTCGGAGAGGGTGCGGCCAGGAAGTTGCCTTTGCAGTTACGGCTTCAGGCAGGGGAAGAATTAGTCTTCAGACTCGTTTTCTGCTTCAAGCTCTTCAACGATGCGATCATAGGCTTCACATGGATCGTGCTTGTCGGTGGTTGGATTGCGCAGCTGTAATGCTACGAGTTGTTCGTATAGCTGATTGGCCTTGACCGGATCACCGTCGGCCAGGCGATGGACTGTTTCAGCCACTTCTTCTGCCTTGGCCACAGCGTCCTCAACCGTACAGGCTGCATAGGCTGGCAAAGCAAAAATACTGAATAAGCTGGCAGTTAACAGGCTGGGAATTATTTTCATCTAGGACCTCGGTTATCACATTATTTATACCTTCATGTTAGCGAGATTCCGTGACCTGTCCAAGCAGGTGCGGCAATTAGCCCTCGCGGAGAGCTCCAGAGCCTCTGCAAACGATAAAGAGGGTAAGAGAGTTTAAGTTGCTATCAGTTTGCCTGCGGTATAAAAAGTATGACTATCCTTACTTCCGTCCGAGTCCCAAATGTCCCGCTTTATGCCAATGCTTTGCAAGCTTGTACTGGCTGTGCTGCCATCCAGCAGCTTCGCCGAAGCCGTTGTGGTCGGGTTTGGCACCCATAAGCCTCCCTATGTGTTCGAGCTTGAGGAGCGCGGGCTCGAGTACGAGCTGGTCGAAGCGGCCCTCGAACATGCGGGGCTGGAAATGCAGCCGTATTATGCTCCTCTGGAGCGCCTGCACCGGATGCTGCAATACCGGGAGCTCGGAGCGATGGCCAGTACGAATCAGACCAGTGGTGTAGAAGCTCACTACTCTGGCGTTTATATGGAATATCAAAACGTTGCGGTTACGCTGCAGCAACGCAAGATTCGATTGGACAGCATTGACGACCTTGAAGGTTATTCAATTAGTGCTTTTCAACGGGCAAGCTTCGTACTGGGCCCGGTCTTTCGCGCCATGACTGAGGGCAATCCACAGTACCGTGAAGAGGCTCGTCAGATTACCCGTAACCTGTTGCTCTATTCTGGGCGGGTGGATGTCATGATTGGTGACCGGAGAATCATTCGTGCATTCAACCGTGAGATTGTCGATCGTGTCGATGTCAGCCAGCCAGTAACAGAACACTTCCTTTTTCCCCCTACTGGCTATCGTGTGGGATTCGTTGACGCTGCGATCCGTGATCGTTTCAATGAAGGGCTCATCGCGATCCAGGGCAATGGACAATACCAGGCCATCACTCAGCGGTACGAGGACTACTAAGGGGGAGCTGTGACTGAATAGACGGCATTTCTGGCCTACCAGGCGCCGCTATCGGGACTGTGATCAGGTAATCTTGGTGCAGTGCAAGATCTTGATAACAAAAACATCGCTGGCCAGGCGAATCCACAGTGGGAGATATCCATGAACCTGTCCCGTAGCTTCGTCCTTACGTTAGCGGTATTACTGTCACAGCAGATACAGGCCCAGACGATGCCCGCACCCGAAACAGTCCGGCTAGACGAATTGCAGTTGATGGAGGGTTTTCCGCCTTCCGCAAACAAGCAGGTCACTGCGCAAAACTTCCTTACGCAGTTTCCTAATCTTCGCTGGGCATTCCACCACATGCGCGAACTGCTCCCTTCACGCAATATTCGTCGTGGCCCGTCAGCCTCTGTAGCCTTGCCCCCGGGTGAGGATCTGCGAGCCAGAATCGATGGCCT
This sequence comes from uncultured Halopseudomonas sp., assembly GCF_963977355.1. Lineage (NCBI taxonomy): Bacteria > Pseudomonadati > Pseudomonadota > Gammaproteobacteria > Pseudomonadales > Pseudomonadaceae > Halopseudomonas > uncultured Halopseudomonas sp. The sequence continues at coordinate 49,047 of NZ_CAXBOV010000016.1, forward strand.
GAGTTTCGTGGGGCCCGAGGATAAAAGCCTTACCTTCGGTGAGTATCTTGCTGCCACCTATGCCGACGCAACTTTGATAATGAAAGACGGCAAGGTGATTTACGAGGCCTACCACGAGGGGATGCCAGAAGAGAATCCGCACATGCTGTGGTCGGTGACCAAGTCTTTCGGCGGGCTTATTGCCACTCAATTGCTGGAGGAGGGAACACTCAAGGCAGATGCGCTGATAACCGATTATGTGCCGGAGCTGGAGAAAAGTGGCTGGCGAGGGGCAACTGTTCAGCAATTGCTGAACATGACAGCAGATATCGACTACAGCGAGGTATATGCCGATCAGGATTCGGATGTAGCCAGATATGCAATGTCGGCGGGGATGTTACCAACGCCGGAGGATTTTGCCGGCGAACGCGATCTTTACAGCTATCTGCCGACTATTGCCGCCGATGGCGAACATGGAGAGCGTTTTATCTACCGCACAGTGCATACCGAAGTACTGGGTTGGGTGCTCCGTCGTGCTACCGGGAAACATCTGGCCGAACTGATCAGCGAGCGAATCTGGAGTAAACTGGGTGCCGAACAGGATGCTTATCTTTTACTCGACAGCAAGGGCACAGAATGGGCTGGCGCCGGCTTGAATGCGACGCTGCGAGACCTGGGCCGTTTTGGTGAAATGATGCGCCTCAACGGACAATTCAACGGCCAGCAGATAATCAGCAGTTCAGTGATAGAGACTATCCGTGAGGGGGCAGATCGCGAGGCTTTCAAGGCATCAGGTCGCGATTTTCAGCCGGGTTATTCTTACCGCAACAAGTGGTGGATCAGTCACAATCCCGACGGTGCCTATGAAGCGCTTGGGGTCCACGGACAGATGATTCATGTCAATCCCGCAGTGGGCCTGGTTGTGGTTCGCCTTTCTTCACACCCCGTCGCCACCTCTGCCGCGACTTTCCCGACAACCCGACCAGCACTTGCCGCCCTGGCCGACATGTTGCGCTAGGTGTCGTATTGCTCCAGCATGTCCGCCGGCACATCACGCCGGTGGGCAAGGCTGGTGTCTCCGGTGTCAGGATGATAAACGATCAACACGTCCCCCTTCTCCAGCTGCCTGAGTAGCCGCTGCTTACGTTGCTCAAGGCTGGCTTCATAGCCGTTATCGGTGCCGTCACGCGTGACGAAGTCTTCAAGCAGGCGCGCCAGGGTTTCGGGCTCCAGCAGAGTGTGGGGTATCAGCATGATGTCTACTTCCCGGATGACAGTGTCACTAATGATACACTGCGCAGCCGATTTTACTGTTGCTGGTCCGACATGATTACTGATCCACTTTTCTATCTCTGCGCGATTCCCGCAGTACTGCTTTATGGGATTGCAAAGGGTGGCTTTGGTGGCAACATCGCCATTCTCTCAGTACCCCTGATGGCGCTGGTGATGTCACCCCAACAGGCTGCCGCCATTCTCCTGCCAATTCTGATTGCAATGGATTTGATGGCCCTGAGGACTTTTCGCGGCCGTTGGGATCGCGCCAATCTGCGCATCATTCTGCCGGCGTCACTGGTAGGGGTCGTACTGGGTGGTCTGATGTTCCGGGTACTCAGCGATGCCCATATTCAGTTGATGATCGGTGCCATCGCGTTGATCTTTACCCTGAATATCTGGCTGCGCCGCAGTGAGCCGCCGCCGCGCGAGGCAAGTCGTGTGCGAGGCAGTTTCTGGGGGATGGTTGCGGGCTTTACCAGCTTTGGTATTCATGCCGGTGGGCCGCCCATCAACGTGTACCTGCTGCCGCAAAAGCTCGACAAGACCCTATTGATGGGCACGATCGCCGTTTTCTTCGCAGTCGTTAACCTGGCCAAGCTGCCGGCGTATATCTATCTGGGCCAGTTCGACAAGACCAATTTACTGACTGCGCTGGTGCTGCTTCCGTTGGCACCTATTGGCGTGCGCATGGGTTTCTGGCTCTTGCAGCGTAGCAACGAGAAGCTGATCTACCAGTTGTGTTACATATTCCTGTTTTTGACCGGTGGGCGGCTGTTGTATCAGGGGGCTACCGGGCTGTATCCCGGTTGAACTGACGGTCCAGCACCGCGTAAAGCGCAGGGGCTTCTACCGGTTTTGCAAGGTAGTGGTTCATGCCGGCCCTGGCCCCTGCTTCACGGTGGCTATCCAGGGCGTGGGCGGTGAGGGCGACTATGGGGACGGCTGGCAATTGAGCGTTTTTTTCGAAGTCGCGAATGCGCCGTGTGGCCTCGAAGCCGTCAACCCGGGGCATCTCCCCATCCATGAGAATCAGCTGGTAATGGCTCGGATCCGCCTGGTAGAGGGCGATCGCCTCGGCCCCATCGCCGGCCAGTACCACCTGACAGCCATAGCGCTCTAATAGGCCCCGGACGACCATCTGGTTGACGGGGTTGTCCTCAGCGACCAGGACCCTGAGTTCTGCAGGTGAGCGTAGATCGATACCAGATCCCACATCTGTCTCCGTTCCCACACCCGCGTGTTGGCTCAAGCCCCGCAGCGCCTCTCGCAAATGGGCCGGGGTGATCGGCGCATTAAGTATGACCGCCTGGTTGCCAAGCATATTATTGCGTTCACCCATAGTGCCGACTGACCGCAAAACGAGTGAGGGTTGGTAACGCTCGGCGACCATTTTCTCAAACCGCTCAAGCTCTGGTTCATGCATCCCTGCGGTCGCGATGACAAGCAAGCTGTCATCAGGTATCTCCGTTACCGCTGCGTCGACCGAGCGGATCTGCACCACCAGGCCCAGACGCAAAAGCAGCGCGCTGTAGCAATCCAGCGCGGCCTGATCGCAGCCAATGAGCATCGCGCAGTTCGCCCAGGGCAGGGCGGGCTCGGCTTTGCTTGGTTGTTCGTGAATGCCGAAGGAGAGGTCGAAAGAAAACTCTGCGCCTTCGTCCGGCGCGCTGCGGACCTCGATTCGTGCATCCATTAAAGATGCAAGTTCCTGACTGATTGCCAGCCCGAGACCGCTGCCGCCGTAACGCCGGGTGGTCGTGCTGTCAGCCTGGGTAAAGGAGTCGAATAGATCCTGCTGTGCCTCAATCCCGATACCTATACCGGTATCGCGTATCGCAAATCGCAAACGGCATTGCCCTGCGGCGTGGACTATCTCTGCGCCATCCACATGCAGGGTCACGTGACCGCTGTGGGTGAACTTCAAGCCATTGCTCAGAAGATTCAGGAGTATTTGCTTTAGTCGAGTAGGGTCGCCTATCACCCGCCGTGGTACCGCTGGATCGAGACTACAATACAGTTCCAGATTCCTGTCCAGCGCCTGGGCGGTAAACAGGCTGCAGGTATCGGACACAAGCTCTTCGACATCAAACTCGATACGCTCCAGACGAACCTGTCCGGATTCGATACGGGCATAGTCAAGCACCGCATTGATGACTGACATCAGGGCTTTTCCAGAGTTGCTGATGGTCCGAACATAAAACTGCTGGGTACGACTCATTGGCGTATCACGCAGTAGTTCCACCATGCCCAGTACGCCGTTCAGGGGTGTGCGAATCTCGTGACTCATCTTGGCCAGAAAGCGGCCCTGCGCGCGTGATTCAAGGCGGGCCTGTCGGGCCTGCTCGTCAGCCTTGAAACGTGCCTCCTTGAGGGCGTTGATGCGGTCGGCAAGGCCAAGGGAAAGAATAAACAGCTCCATGCAAATCCCCAGTTTGACCCAGGCGGTGCCATAAGACACTCCCAGCTCATAACCCAATGATCCTGCTGTAGACAGCATAAGAGAACAGAGCAATACGCCCCAGGCCAGAGTGTAGTACGAGCCGTAGCGGAACCCCTTTCGCCAGACATGAATACCGGTTGTCAGCAGGATGGCCGAGGTACTCAGAACGTACAGACTTGCCAGCATGTTGTAGAGCGTCAGACCCAAAACGGGAAGACCCACCAGCGTCATGCCGACCAGGAGTATGAGCACTTTTAAAAGCCGGTCGATTCGTGGGAACTGCTCGGCAGTGTGCAGGAAGTGCCGACTGAACTGAGTGGCCACAATACAGTGCAGGAACATCAGGCTGTAAATCGACACCGACTGAAAGGCGATGCCTGTTGATAGCCATTTCCACAGCAGCCCATCAAAGGCAGCCATGAACAGCAGCATGTTCAGGTTGTAGACCAGGTACCAGAGATAACTGGTCTCGCGTAGCGATATGTACAGAAACAGATTGTAGGCAAATAGGCCCAGCATCACTCCGTAGAACAATCCCTGGGCCATGGAAGCTACCTCCAACTGGGTGGCTGCTGCTGGCCAGGTGGCAAAGTAGAGGGGTACAAAGATCGTGCTGCTGGATTCAACACGCAGGTAGATTCGGTTGATACCAGGCGACAGGGACAGGGTCAGCCAGGGATTGCGGACCAGCATGGGCCGCTCCTCAAGTAAGACATGATCACCGCTGCTCTGGTATGACAGGTTTTGTAATGGGTCAATGTGGAACAACTCGACCTGGTCAAGGATCGGGTAGTTGATTTCCAGAACACCCTCCAGGTTGGCACCGGTGCGGTTGTCCAGTGCAACTGCTATCCACCAGGCAGATCCGTTCTTGCCCATATTGATATGGGTGCCTGGTACTTTTTGCCAGGATTGCTGTGGGACCGCAGTCAGATCTGCAAACTGATAACGTTGATCCGGATCTTCAAGTGTCAGTGCGTGCCTGGCCAGATTGATGCGCTGGTGAGAGTCTTCGAGCACGGGTATGTCAAAGAACATCGCATCGTTTCTGGCAGGAATATCTTGCGCACCAGCGTGTGCCGATACCGACAGCAGGAGTAGACAGCAAAGAGACAGCCACCAGGACGAAAGCATCGGATGCATACCTTGCGGGTGCGCCGGATCTTGGATTTTTATCGGCGGACCTTGCTTGATGCTAGCACAGCAGTGGCAAAAAGGTATCTCGGTTGGGCTGAGGGTGTTCTGGCCTGGTAAGCCAGATAATCATTTGCCGCGTATCAGTTGGCGCAACAGGAAACGGCTTGGATGGACGGCCTGGACCAGGTCGCTGGGTAGAGGTAAAGGTTTATTGTCCAGCATGGCAGCGACCAGCTCGCCACTTAAAGGGCAACTGATCAGCCCTCGGGAGCCATGGGCTGCGTTGATATAAAGGCCCGGCAGCCAGGGCGCAGCTATGTCGGGACGTTTTGAAGCGTCCTTGGTCAGTATGGCGTAATCCTCCCTGAACTTTTTTGCATCCACGACAGGACCAATCAGTGGCAGGTAGTCAGGCGAAGTACAGCGCAGTGCGGCCCGTGCTTCAAGCTTGTCCGGATTCCAGTCTGGCGAGCGGCGTATTGCCTGATCAAGCTCGGGTGACAGGCTGGCCAGGAGGGCCAGGTTACTGGCATTTTCTTCCTGGCTGGGATTAGTGTCAGAGCGGTCAAAGCGAAAGCTGGCACCCACAAAGTGTTGGTTTTCACGTGCTGGAGAGACGTAACCTTCACCACACAGGACGCTGCGCAAAGCCAGACTCTGACTGCTTGCAGGGAGGTGAGTGATCTGACCACGAATGGTCTTGAGGGGCAAATGGGCTGTTTGTGCAAAGCGGCGGCTGTCGCCGGCGCTGCAGATAACCACAACGGGGGCCTTGCAGATACTCCGTTCCTGCGCATCTGTGGCGAGCCAGCGCGTGTCGCTGTAGCGCAGGTCCAGTGCTTCCTGATGGGTAACAAGAGTAATACCCGGATGTTGCAGCAAAGCGCGGCAAAGGGCCGGGGGGTTTACCCAGCCTCCCTGGGAAAAAAACAAGCCCCCGGCGCCAATCCTTACGCCGGCAATATCGCTTGCCTGGTCTGGCGTTACTCCGTGCAGAAACTCGGGCGGATAGCCCTGCTGAGCAAGGGCGCAAAGCCGGGCTGATTCCTTTTCATTGTCGCTCAGCTGCAGTACACCGCAGGCTGACCAGTCACTGCCATTTTCTGCAAGTAGCTGCTGGAGAAGGCGCACGCTGTAGCCATAGCTGCTCTGTACGAAGCGGGACAGGGCTGTCTGATGTGGCGAGAGTTTGCAGTACAGGATCCCCTGGGGGTTGCCTGAAGCTTCGCGGGCTTCGCCGGCATGGCGCTCTATGACGGTAACCTTCCAGCCCCGTTGTGCCAGGGCATGAGCGGTGCTGCAACCGGCCAGCCCTGCCCCAATGACCATCGCTTCGCGCTGCTGCGAGAAGTCCACCGCCGGCGATTTGAACCAGGGCGGGCTCCATTCCCTTGACGCTAGACGGTCTATCTTGCCGGCAAGCGTTTTGCTGTCTTGCTGTTCATGTTGCAGCTGCTCTACCGCGAATCCTGCCCGTACAAGTTCTGTTGATACGGTTTCTGCATTGGTCGACGCAGTCAGTGTTGTTCCCAGGTGTGCCAAACGGGCCAACTGAGGGTATAACGCGGGCTGCCACATGGCCGGATCGAGTTGCGGCGCTACTCCATCCAGAAACCAGGCATCCACGGATGCATCGAGATGCTTCAGCGTATCCGCCGCGTCCCCAATGAGCAGTGTGAGGGTGACATTGCCACCATCCAGTACATAGCGGTGCCAGCCCGGTGTCGGCGAGCTGTATTGCTCCAAAAGCTGTTCAGATAAGGGCGCCAGCTCGGGCCAGGCGGCCTGCGCGCGACGCAAGTTGCTAGCCGAAAAGGGCGATTGTTCAGTGCTGATGAAATGCAGGTGAGCACCTGCCGGCGCCGCACGATTCCAGAGCTGCCAGGCGCAGAGAAAATTCAGGCCAGTAGCAAAACCCGTCGCGCCAATGCAGAAGCTGTCTCCTGGCTTGAGTTCCCGCCAGCGCGTCTCCAGCTGGTTGTGCACCAGATACAGCTGGCGGCTTTTTTCCAGGTCGCGATTGGCTGAGGGATAGATATCGCCGTGAAGCAAAGAAACTGGACGGCCGTCTTCAGTCCAAGTCAGATCGGCAAGCAGGGGGGGCAGGTTCACATGGTCTCCAATGGCACAAGCGATGCTTGCGCATTGTACCGCGAACTAGACTGCCACGATGCATCGCCGCGGAGCATGGCTCGCACATCAGAGTTTGACCTTCGGTTTTATGCCTGAAGTCTCAGGCAGCCCCGCCCCAATTGATATTGGGCAGAATCAGAAGTAGCCATGTAGCTACAAATACCAATCCAACTGCTGAAAAGCGGGCCCTGATCGGCTTTTTCATCGCAAGCGCCTTCTAATAGTCGCCATTATTATTGTTGTATGCAGGTACGAGCTGATCCTGCGTCGTTGCTTGCGTCGCTCATATGTCTGCAACGCTATTGTGACTTGATGATAGATGCTCCGGCAATAGGGCATTAGACCAATTGGCTACATGCGTTACAGCGCAATTCGCGAACTGGAATGGATACGCCATCAAACTGACATGTTTTTGCGCGCGAGCTTTGGTCAGGGCAATTGAGCGTTTTGGTCATTGTTCCGCTATGTCGGCAGGGTAGGGTAGACATCATGCCGACAATGGAGACTACAAAATGACTGAGGCAATGATTTTTGATGCGGTGCGCACGCCCCGCGGTAAGGGCAGAAAGGATGGCTCCTTGTATAGCGTCAAGCCTACCAGCCTGATGGCGGGATTATTGCGTTCCCTGCAGCAGCGCAATGACCTGGACACCAGTCAGGTCGACGATATCGTATTGGGTTGTGTGACGCCGGTGGGCGATCAGGGTGCTGACATCGCCAAGACGGCGGCGCTGCTCGCAGACTGGGACGACTGTGTTGCCGGGGTACAGATCAACCGTTTTTGTGCTTCGGGTCTGGAGGCAGTCAATCTCGCGGCGATGAAGGTCCGCTCCGGATTCGAGGATCTGGTCGTGGCCGGCGGGGTAGAGTCCATGTCACGGGTCCCCATGGGCTCGGATGGCGGCGCCTGGGCCATGGATCCGGAAACCAACATGCACACGCGTTTTGTGCCCCAGGGCATTGGCGCTGATCTTATTGCCACCCTTGAGGGCTTCAGTCGTGAGGATGTTGATGCCTTCGCTTTGCGCTCTCAGCAAAAAGCAGCCCGTGCCAGAACCGAAGGCGCCTTTGTTCGCACACTGGTGCCGGTGAAGGATCAGAACGGAATTCTTTTGTTGGATAACGATGAGTTCATTCGAGCCGACAGCACGCTCGCCGGCCTGGGCGCCCTGAAGCCCAGTTTCGCAGCGATGGGCCAGATGGGCTTCGATGCTTCAGCTCTGCAACGCTATCCTCAGGTCGAGCGCATCAATCATGTACACACTCCGGGTAATAGCTCCGGCATTGTCGATGGCGCCGTTGCCATGCTCATCGGTACCCAGGCCAAGGGAGAGGCCTTGGGACTCAAGCCGCGCGGGCGCATTGTCGCCACAGCGGTTACCAGTACCGATCCCACCATCATGCTGACGGGCCCGGCTCCCGCCACCCGCAAGGTACTGGCGCGCGCGGGAATGAACGTAGATGACATCGATCTGTTCGAGGTCAACGAAGCCTTTGCCTCCGTGGTAATGCGATTCATGCGTGAGATGCAGGTGCCTGAGGAGAAGATCAACGTGAACGGCGGCAGCATTGCGATGGGGCATCCGCTGGGCGCAACAGGCTGCATCATCCTGGCAACGCTCCTCGACGAGCTCGAGCGTCGTACATTGCGCTACGGCCTGGCCACGCTCTGCGTTGGCGGCGGTATGGGTATAGCCACCATCATAGAACGCGTCTGAGGAGCCGAACATGAGCAATGCCATAGCTTACGAGAAGGGTGGTCAGGACAATATTGTCGTTCTGACCATGGATATGCCTGGCCAGAGTGCCAACACAATGAATGCCGTCTACCGTCAGGCCATGGCTGAGATAGTGGATCGCCTGGAGAAGGAGCGCGAAGACATAGCCGGCGTGATAATCACCTCGGCCAAGAAAACCTTTTTTGCTGGTGGCGACCTCAATGAGCTGGTCAAGGTAACGCCTGCCGATGCCGATGCGTTCTATCACATGGTTCTGGGTCTCAAGGCGCAGCTGCGTCGCCTTGAGCAACTGGGCAAGCCGGTAGTCGCAGCCATCAATGGGGCCGCGCTGGGCGGCGGTTGGGAGTTGGCGCTGGCCTGCCATTACCGTATTGCGATAGATCATCCAGGGGTGAAACTCGGCTTGCCCGAGGTGACTCTCGGATTGTTGCCCGGCGGTGGCGGGGTGGTGCGCATGGTGCGCTTGCTGGGTGTTGAAAAGGCGCTGCCCTATCTGGTCGAGGGCAAGCAGGTGGGGCCGGCCAGGGCGCTGGAAGCAGGACTCATTCATGAGCTGGCAAGCGATCGCGATGATCTGCTGGCCAGAGCGCGGACCTGGATTCTCGGCGCGCCGGTAGCGGTTCAGCCCTGGGACGCCAAGGGTTATCGCATCCCTGGTGGTACGCCCAGCAGTCCCGCATTGGCCCAGATGTTGCCGATAGCGCCCTCAGTGCTGCGCAGCAAGACGCAGGGCTGCATGCCCGCGCCGGAGAAAATTCTGTGCGCTGCAGTGGAAGGGGCTCAGGTCGATTTCGATACGGCGCAGATTATCGAAACGCGCTATTTCACTGAGCTGGCGACCGGGCAGGTGGCCAAGAATCTGATCGGGACCTTCTGGTTCCAGCTCAATCAGATCAAGGCAGGTGGATCGCGGCCCAAGGGCATCGAGCCACGGCTGATTGGCAAGGTGGGTGTGGTGGGCGCGGGGATGATGGGCGCCGGAATTGCCTATGTATCAGCGGTAGCCGGCGTCGATGTGGTACTCAAGGATGTATCGCCGGAGGCAGCCGAACGGGGCAAGGCTTACTCGGCTAAATTGTTGGACAAAAAAGTCAGCCGCGGTCAGATGTCCGCGGACAAGCGCGAGTCGATCCTCGCACGAATAAAACCGACTAATGACGACGCCGACTTTGCCGGTTGTGAGCTGGTGATCGAGGCGGTATTTGAAGACCGCAAACTGAAGGGCCAGGTGACCAGTACAGCAATGGCCCACGCCTTACCCGATGCTGTCATTGCCTCCAATACCTCGACACTGCCGATTACCGGTCTGGCCAGCGCCATTGACCAGCCCGAGCGTTTTATCGGCCTGCATTTCTTCAGTCCTGTCGACAAGATGCCGTTGGTAGAGATTATCAAGGGGGAGCAGACCGATGATGTCACACTGGCCCGCGCCTTCGATTTTGTCATGCAGATCAACAAGACACCAATCGTCGTCAATGACAGCCGCGGCTTCTTTACCTCCAGGGTATTCAGTACCTTTACCAGCGAAGGTATCGCGATGCTGGGCGAGGGTGTTTCGCCGGCGCTGATCGAGAATGTTGCGCGGCAGTCGGGTATGCCGGTGGGACCCCTTGCCGTATCGGATGAGGTCTCAATGGGACTGATGAGTCACATACGCGAGCAGACTCGCAAGGACCTGGCGGAGGAGGGCAAACCCGTGCCCGAGCATCCTGCCTTTGCCGTCATCAGCCGCATGGTTGACGAGTTTCAACGACCCGGCAAGGCGGCGGGCAAAGGTTTTTATGAGTATCCGGGGGATGGTAGAAAGTATCTCTGGCCCGAGTTGGCCAGTCGTTTCGGGCACGCTGACCTGTCCATACCTGTAGAGGATGTGCGTGACCGACTCTTGTTTATTCAGGCCATAGAGACAGTGCGCTGTCTGGAAGAAAACGTATTACTGTCTACTGCGGACGCCAATATAGGTTCGATCTTCGGTATCGGCTTTGCAGCCTGGACCGGTGGTGCGCTGCAATTTATCAATCAGACAGGAGTTGCCACTTTTGTGGCACGTGCGCGCTACCTGACCGGGCAGTACGGTGAGCGTTTCTCGCCACCAGCACTGCTATTGCAAAAAGAGGCAGAGGACTCTCTCTTCTGAAGGTCAGTTACTGAGTCGCTCGGTTCGAGCGGCCATGATCATGTCGTTGCGATGGATCCCACCCAGGCTGTGGCTCCACCAGGTTACCGTTACCTTGCCCCACTCGGTCAACAAGGCCGGGTGGTGGCCAACGTCCTCAGCCAGCGCGCCGACCCGGTTGGTAAAGGCCAGGGCCTGCTGAAAGTCCTTGAAGGAATAGGCTTTTTCTACACGGGGTACGCCCTGGACGTTAATCAATGACCAGCCTTCCAGATCGGCCAATAGCTCCTTGATCTTTTCTTCTGCTAGTACACAAGCGGCCTGTTTTGACGTATCCAGTGACTCGGTTGCCAGTGTGGCCATGTTATTTCTCCTCTGTTGAACAGCAGTATGCCTGCCTCAGCATAGCAGCAGGTCTCACCGGTTTGCTGCATGGTGTCGCCCCCTGGGTAACAGGAGGTATTATTAGGGCATAAAGGACGTTTCAATTGGGAGAAAGGTTTGATGGGGCAGCGATGGCTGAGCACGTGCCTGCATTTCGTCGGCTGGCGTCCGGACAGCACCAGTCACCAGGAAAAGTTTCTGTCTGCGCTGGGCGCCACCTTGTCGCTGCTTCTGGTCTACTGGATCACCCACCTTGGCGTTGCCGGTGATGGTGCACTCTGGGTTACCGGCTCCATGGGCGCGAGTGCAGTGCTGGTCTTTGCAATGCCCCATGGCACGCTCTCCCAGCCCTGGCCGGTGATCGGTGGCCAGGTCATCTCTGCGGCATTCGGCGTTGCTTGTATGCGTTACCTCCCCGCCGGGCCCTGGGTGGCTGCCTTTGCTGTGGGTGGCAGCATCATGCTGATGATGTATGCGCGCTGTCTGCATCCTCCCGGCGGCGCCACAGCAATGATTGTCGTGCTCAGCGGCCCAGAGGTGCAGCAGGCCGGATTCTACTTCGTGTTTTACCCGATTCTCCTGGATACGTTGGTTATTGTCGGTGCTGCCATCCTGTTCAATAGCCTGTTTGACTGGCGCCGCTATCCGCTGGCGCTTGCCAGGGCAGAGCCGGGCAAGCTCACAGGCATCGCGCCCGAGGATTTTCACCATGCGTTGCGTGAAATGGATTCCTACGTCGACATTCAGTTCGATGATCTGCTCAAACTGGTAGAGCTGGCCAACTCACATGCCAAGAGCAAGCGGGTTGACGAAGACGATCTGAAAGTGGGCGGTTTCTACAGCAACGGTATGCCAGGTAAAAACTGGTCCGTGCGAGAAGTACTGCAAATTGTCACCAGGCGTCCCGGCCGCCCCGGGCGCGTGCGCTACAAGACGATCAAGGGCATGGGCGAGGGCGGTACCGGCATCACTCGTCTTTCCGAGTTTGTACGTTGGGCACGGTACCCGGTAGAGCCGGATGACACTGGTTGGCATCGCATCAAGGATCGGGAGGCTTCCAATAATGCTTAGCTCAGACCTTAGTCCAATGGAGCGTACCCCTGATCACAAGCACAATGGGCCCAGTGTTCTACTCTCCCTTTAGCTGCCACCCGCAAGGGCGCAGCTGTTTTTTTGCCCGTAACAGTTGACGCAACAACTTCCTCTCATCTGTAGCTGTGTTACTGATGCGTCGCCCACTACAATGCCGGCAATTCTGTCCCCCTCGCTTCAGGTGTCCCATGCACGTTTCGTCCGGTCGCTGGTTATATGGTTTTCTCCTGGCCATGGTCACCACCGTGCTGTGGGCGTTGTTGCCTATCATGCTCAAGGAAGTCCTCAAGGGCATGGACCCCTATACCGTGACCTGGTATCGCTTGTTTACTGCTGGGGTCGTGCTATTTGTCTGGCTTGCCTGGCGTCGACGTTTGCCATCAATAAAGGCATTGTCAGTGACCAATCGATGGCTGCTTGTTGTCGCCATTCTGGGGCTGACGTTCAACTATGTGCTGTACCTGATGGGTTTGAGCAGGCTGACGCCCGGAACCATGCAACTGATGATACAGGTGGCACCCGTGATGCTTATGCTCGGAAGCATGTGGATATTCCGTGAGCAATTTGGCATAGGTCAGTTCATTGGTCTTTCGGTGTTGGTGATCGGGTTCGTGTTGTTCTTCAACCAGCGCCTTGCCGAACTCTTTACTCAGATGACCAGCTATACGCTCGGTATTCTGATCACTCTGGGCGCGGCGGCTACCTGGGCGCTGTATGGTCTGGCGCAGAAGCAACTCCTGACGATATGGTCTTCGATCACGGTGATGATGGTGATTTATCTTGCCTGTTCGACATTGCTTCTGCCGTTGGCGGCGCCCGCTTCGGTCATGCAGCTGACAACCTTGCAATTCTGGTTGCTGGTGGGCTGTTGTCTGAATACGCTTATCGCCTACGGGGCCTTTGCTGAAGCCCTGGTGCATTGGGAGGCGTCGCGGGTAAGTGCAACTATTGCCACAACGCCATTGTTCACCTTCGCGATGGTCGCGCTGGGCTCGATGCTGTGGCCGACAGTCATCAAGCCAGAACTTCTAAACAATCTGGCGTATCTGGGCGCCTTGCTGGTCGTGACGGGGTCTGCGTTGGTTGCGCTGGCGCCGAGTCTGATTCAGAACCTGAAAAGCCGGCGGCTGCGCCGTTTGGCTGTGACGCCACCCCCGGCAGGTTCCTGAGGCTGGGGCAGAAGCTAAACTCCGACCATTCGCTCCGGTTTGACTGCCTTGTCAAATTCGGCCTCGCTCAGATAGTTCAGTGCCAGCGCGGCCTGCTTCAGGGTGGTGCCCTCCTTGTAGGCTTTCTTGGCAATATCCGCGGCCTTGTCATAGCCGATAACCGGGTTGAGAGCGGTCACCAGCATCAGGCTATTGTCCAGGTTCTCACGCATGCGCTGCGTATTCGGCTCCATGCCCTCCACACAGTGCTCGCGAAAGCTGTTGCAGCCATCGGTCAGTAGGCGAATGGATTGCAGGAGGGTGTGAATGATCACCGGTTTGAACACATTCAACTGCAAATGTCCGCTACTGGCAGCGATGCCGAGCGTTACGTCGTTGCCCTGCACCTGGCAGGCAATCATCGAAAGCGCCTCACACTGGGTTGGGTTGACCTTGCCGGGCATGATCGAGCTGCCGGGTTCGTTGGCCGGCAACTTCACCTCGGCAAAGCCGGCACGTGGGCCGCTGCCGAGCAAGCGCAGATCGTTGGCCAGCTTCATCACAGTGGCTGCCAATTGTTTACAGGCGCCATGCAGCTGAACGAGCGGCTCATGGCCGCTGAGGGCGGCGAACTTGTTTTGCGCACTGGTAAAGGGTTGACCGGTAAGACGAGCAACTTCCTCGGCTAGTCCCTCGGCAAAGCCAGTTGGCGTATTCAGCCCGGTTCCTACGGCGGTGCCACCCTGGGCGAGGGCGCACACTCCTGGCAATGCCTGCTCCACGGCCTGCAACCCCATATCCAGTTGAGCAACAAAGGCAGAAAGCTCCTGACCAAAGGTCACTGGCGTGGCATCCATCATGTGGGTGCGCCCGATCTTGATCAGTTGCTCGTGCCGGCGAGCCTGCTCATCGAGTGCCTGACGCAGCTCACGCACGGCAGGTACAAGCTTTTCCCGTGTTTGCAGAACGGCCGCGATATGCATGGCGCTGGGAAAGGTGTCGTTGGAGCTCTGGGACTTGTTCACGTGATCATTGGGATGCACTGGGTGCTTGCCGCCGCGCTCACCACCGGACAGCTCATTGGCCCGTCCGGCTATCACTTCGTTGGCATTCATGTTGCTTTGGGTGCCGCTGCCGGTCTGCCAGACCGATAGCGGAAAGTTATCATCCAGACGGCCTTCGATGACGTCATCGGCAGCCTGTTCGATCAGGGTTGCTGTGTCTTCGTCGAGATTGCCAAGTTTGTGATTGATTCGCGCCGATGCCTTCTTGATCAACGCCAGGGCATGAATAACTGCGGTCGGAATCCGTTCCTCACCGATAGCAAAATAATGCAGCGAGCGCTGCGTCTGGGCGCCCCAGTAGCGGTCGGCGGGGACTTCGATGTCGCCCATGCTGTCTGATTCGATTCGCGAACTCATGCTGATCCTCCAGAGTGGTCAATGTGAGTGATGGCTGTCAGTATAGAAGCTCGATTGGATGTACCCGGGGAAACCAGAAGATCCATGCGTATTCATTTGTTGCCGCTCCTTTGCTGGGTTTTGATGGGGTGCGCAGTCATCAGTTCTGCATCGGCTGACGAGGCGTCTCACCGGGCCAGTGCCGAGCGATTTCTCAAGCTGGCCAATGCCCAGGGCATGACCGCTCCTGTCTACGACCAGGTCGGCAGGTTGATCAATTCGCAGTTCTCCCAGGCAGGGGGATCCCTGCAGTACGAGTCGGTTCTGCGCCGTTATCAGCAGCAGGCGCGCGAGGTGCTCGACCGCGAGCTCGCCTGGGAGGCGATGCGTGACGAGTTGATTGATCTGTATCTTCCGTTATTCAGTGAAGAGGAGTTCGAGTCCTTGGCGCAGTTCTATCAGTCCCCGGCAGGACGCAAGCTGATGCAGCATTTACCACAGCTCACCCGTGACTCCATGGCTATCAGCCGCAAGCGTGTAGAAGAGCGCCTGGAGCCCGAAATTCAGGGGTTGCTGGAAAAAATGACGGATGAGATCGAAACCCGTCAGCAGGAGCTTCGCTAGGCTTCCCCTGCGTTACAATCACCGGGACGATCATGTTGATGATCATTTCTACATCTCTTTTCTGACGGAGGCACCATGGGCGAAGTCCAGAGCGCACTGCACCAGGCGATGCAAAGCCTGCAGCCGGTTCATCTTGAGCTGGTCAACGAAAGTTACATGCACAGCGTGCCGCCAGGCTCGGAGTCGCACTTCAAGGCGGTCGTGGTCAGTGATGAATTTGCCGGCTTGAATGCGGTCAAGCGCCATCAGGCGGTCTATCGCAGCCTTGGCGATCTTATGTCACGCATCCACGCGTTGGCACTGCATACCTATACTCCTGATGAGTGGAGCGCGCGGCAGCAGGCTCCAGATTCGCCCAATTGCCTGGGAGGCAGCAAGGCGGATGGCAAGCTGACTCACTGACGTCCGGCCTGAGCTCTGTTAGAATCGCCGGCGAAAAAATGGTTCGCCCTTTACGTGGGCGATAACTGAATACAGAGGTAGTCCGATGTCCCGAATCGTCGTAGTGGCGCTTTACAAATTCGTCACGCTTGAAGACTTCCAGAATCTTCGCCAACCCTTGCTAGATACCCTGCTCGCCAACGGCGTCAAGGGTACCCTGTTGCTGGCCTGGGAAGGTATCAATGGCACCATCGCCGGTCCCCGCGAGGGTATTGATGGCGTGCTCGACTGGCTGCGAAGCGATCCCCGTCTGTGCGATCTGGATCACAAGGAATCGCTTTGCGACGAGATGCCGTTCTACCGCACCAAGGTCAAACTGAAGAAAGAGATCGTGACCATCGGGGTTGAAGGCGTTAGCCCTAACGAGAAGGTCGGCACCTATGTCGAACCCGCCGACTGGAATGCCCTGATCAGCGACCCCGAGGTGCTTCTGATCGACACCCGTAATGACTATGAGGTATCGATTGGTACTTTTGAGGGCGCAGTTGACCCCAGGACCAAGAGTTTTCGGGAGTTTCCGGAATACGTCAAAGCACACTACGATCCGGCGAAGCACAAGAAGGTGGCGATGTTTTGCACCGGCGGGATACGCTGCGAGAAGGCATCAAGCTTTATGCTGCAGGAGGGCTTCGACGAGGTCTTTCATCTGAAGGGTGGCATCCTCAAGTATTTTGAAGAGGTGCCTGCGCAGCAGAGCCGCTGGAACGGAGAGTGTTTTGTCTTCGATAACCGGGTCACCGTCAGGCATGATCTGGCTCCTGGCTCCTTTGACCAGTGTCACGCCTGTCGCCACCCGATATCCGCCGACGAAAAAGCGTCGCCGCAGTATCAGGAGGGCATCAGTTGCCCGCGCTGCTACGACAGCCTGCCGGAAAAGACCCGGCGGCGTGCCGAGGAGCGCCAGCGCCAGGTCAAGTTGGCCAAGCTGCGTAATCAGCCGCATCCGATAGGGCAGCAGCAGGCCCAATCGTCATCTGACAGTACAACCTGACGGAGAAAGCCATGGCCCAGCGCCTGCTTTATGTAATGGATCCGATGTGTTCCTGGTGCTGGGGCTTTGCGCCTGTTATTGAACAGATTCTTGCGCGTTATCCGAGCCTGTCGATTCACCTGGTGGCTGGCGGGTTGCGGCCAGGAGCCCGCTCACCGCTGGATGATGCCGCCAGGACTGCCCTTGGGGAACACTGGGAAGCCGTAGCGATCGCATCAGGTCAACCGTTTATGACGCCGGACGACTTGCCTGCTGCATTTGTCTACAACACGGAGCCTGCCTGCCGAGCCCTGGTAACGGCGCGCGAACTCGATGTCGACAAAGCCTGGGCTCTGGTCAGAGCGATTCAGCACGCTTTTTATGCCAGGGCCGAGGACGTCAGTCAGACCCTGGCGTTGATCGACCTGGCCGAGCAGGTGGGTTACCGGCGCAAAGCTTTCGGTGAGTGTTTTGATGCTGAAATCACCCGGGCAGCAATAGCAGCAGATTTTTCCTGGACGCGGGATCTGGGTATTGCCGGTTTTCCGACCCTGCTGGCCGAACGCAACGGACAATTGGCTCTTCTGGCCAATGGTTACCAGTCACCGAGCGATGTATTACCCCTGTTGGAGCGCTGGGTGGCGGCCGGTGAGGGCGCTGGTCTCGCATGACAGTGTCCTTTGCCGTTCATATGGCACTGCATTTTCTGCTGCCGTTAATTGTTGCCCTGGTCTTCTTTCGCCAGCAATGGCGGAAAGCCTGGTTGATCATGGTGGCAGTCATGCTGGTGGACCTGGACCATTTGCTGGCCGATCCGATTTTTGCCGCCGACCGGTGCTCAATCGGATTTCATCCGTTACACACTTATACGGCGATTACCGGTTATCTGCTTATGGCGCTGTGGCGACCGTTGCGGCTGGTGGGTGTTGGCCTGCTGATTCATATGGCGGTTGATGCCAGCGACTGCTGGCGAATGGCAGGTTTTCCCGGACTCTAGAATCGGGCTGTTTAGCCGCATAAAAAAAGGGCCTGCATATGCAGGCCCTTCTGGGTCACAAAACCGGCTTCAGTGACGCGAAAGCAGCGCTGGCTTGGGCTTGTCTTCCGGGGCATGAAAGAGCAGGAACAGCTGAGTGAGAATCTCGGGAATGTGCTGCATCATGTCATCGACCATATCTTCATCCTGGGCGATCTCGGCAAATTCGGGCTGATCTTCGAACAGACCCGAGCCGACCATGATGGGTAGCAGCAACTCGCTGACGGTTTCTTCATCCTTGCTGAACCAGTCTTCCTCGCGCAGGAAAACGCCTTCCAGAAAGCCCACGCACCAGCTGCGCAGGTCTGACAGGTCGGGTTCGTCGCCTAGCTCCAGGTCGCATGGCGGCTCAAGGTCTTCGTCACTGGCCAGTTCCCGGGCAATCTGTGATTTCAACGTACGTAAGCCGTCTTCAATATCGGCTTTCTGCGCCTCGTCCTGGTAGTTGGGCTCCTCAGCGAAGAGCTCGGCAATCCACTCATCTTCAGGCACATCTACCGGGCTGATGCACAGCGCAGCGAGATATCCGTGCGAGGCAAGGTAATCCAGTGCTTCATCGTGCAGGTCGTCAGCATCAAGAAATTCCTGCAGGCGCTCGAGTTGGTCGGCGAAGGACATGGGACACCTCATAGTGGATAATGCGTGCATTGTACGCGCGCCTCCGTGCTTTTGCCAAAGACGCTTGTGCCAAGCTGACATGTGGCGCGGACTTGTCGGGAGAGGCTGGTACAATGCTTTGCTTACCAGGCCGACGCGATTCCAGGATCGGTCATCTTCATCCCAGGGAGACCCATGCGCGAGCAAGCTCTGCAGCGACTCAAGGAGATTTTCGGCTATGCCGAATTTCGTGGCCACCAGGCCGATATTATCGATCAGGTGGCGACGGGCGGCGATGCCCTGGTTCTGATGCCCACCGGTGGCGGTAAGTCCCTTTGCTATCAGATTCCCGGATTGTTGCGCGACGGCCTCGCCGTGATCGTATCGCCCTTGATCGCGTTGATGGATGATCAGGTGGCGACCCTGAATGAGCTAGGCCTGAAAGCGGCCGCACTCAACTCTACCTTGAGCGAAGATGACCAGCGTGTGATTGCCGGTCAAATGCGCCGTGGTGAACTGGATTTCCTCTATCTGGCGCCCGAGCGCTTGCTCAAACCCCGCACACTGCAGTTTTTGCAAACGCTGGATGTTGCCCTGTTCGCCATCGACGAGGCACATTGCGTGTCCCAGTGGGGCCACGATTTTCGGCCGGAATATCTGCAGCTAGGGCAGTTGGCTGAACATTTCCCCCATGTGCCGCGCATGGCATTGACTGCTACGGCGGACGAGCGCACTCAGCAGGACATCAGCCAGAGACTGAAACTTGAAAATGCACCCTGTTTCATCTCAGGATTCGATCGCCCCAATATTTTCTATCGCATCGTCCCCAAGGATAAACCTCGGCAGCAGCTACTGGATATGCTGGCTCGTCACAAGGGTAATGCCGGTATTGTCTATTGTCTGTCCCGGCGCAAGGTCGATGACATAGCCCAGTGGCTCAGCGGCCAGGGCTGGCCGGCACTGCCTTACCATGCGGGGCTGCCGTCCGAACTGCGAGCCACGCATCAGAAGCGTTTTCTCAATGAAGACGGACTGATCATGGTAGCCACCATTGCTTTTGGTATGGGTATCGACAAGTCCAACGTGCGATTTGTCGCCCATATGGACCTTCCCAAAAGCATTGAAGCTTACTATCAGGAAACCGGGCGGGCGGGGCGTGATGGTCTGCCGGCGGATGCCTGGATGGCCTACGGCCTCCAGGACGTGCTGATGCTCAACCAGATCATGGCTAATTCCGATGGTGACGAACGGCACAAGCGCATCGAGCGACACAAGCTTGATGCGATGCTCGGCCTGTGCGAAATCACCAGTTGCCGCCGCCAGATGTTGTTGGATTATTTTGGCGAGACCTTGTCTGAGCCCTGCGGCCATTGCGATAACTGCGTAGAGCCAGCCGATACCTGGGATGGCAGTGAGGCGGCACGAATGGCTCTTTCGAGCGCCTATCGCAGTGGTCAGCGTTACGGTGTCGGCCATCTTGTGGATATTCTACTGGGGCGGGACAACGAGAAAATCCGCAGCGCCGGACACCAGCATCTCTCTACCTATGGCATTGGCAAACACCTGTCTGAGCAGGAGTGGCGTTCGGTGTTTCGCCAGTTGATCGCCCGTGGCCTGGCCGAGATTGATCTGGACGGTTACGGCAGCCTGAGGCTTTCGGAGACCTGCAGGGCACTTTTGCGCGGGGAAGAAACCCTGGCGCTGCGCAAGGACGCTACCCGAACTACGGCCTTGCCATCGCGCTCGGGCGAGAAGGCTGTCATTGCCGAGGCAGACAAGCCTGTCTGGGAAGCGCTGCGGGCCCTGCGCAAGAAGCTGGCCGAAGCTCACGGCGTGCCGCCCTACGTGATATTCCCGGACTCGACCCTGGTGGATATGCTGCGCCAACGTCCCGGCAATCTACAGGACATGGGGCTGGTTAGCGGTATTGGCGCGCACAAACTGGAACGCTATGGGGCGGACTTTCTGCAGGTGCTTGTGGGTGATGCTCCCGCGGCAGAGGGTGCACAGCAGGCGAGTCAGGATGCGCAAGCCCTTGCCATGGCCGGCATGACCGCCGAGCAGATCAGTCGTCAACTGAGCATGCCGGTCAAACAGGTTTACATGCAATTGGCCCAGGCGATCAGCATTGGCAAGCTGGCGCTACACCAGGCTATCGAATTGCCCCCCGGCCAACTGGAACGCATCCAGGATGCATTTCTCAATGAAGCCGAAGAAGATCTGCCGGGCGTGCGCACTGTCGCCAGGGAGCTGGAAGAGCCTGTGGAGGAGGGCGTACTGCACTGCATACGCGCCGCCTTGATCCACGAAATAGCCGGTGCCTGAGGCGCCGGCTCAGAAGGTCTGGCCTAGCTTCATGTAAAGTGCTCTTTCGCCTTCCTGATTGGCGCCCACGCCAAAGAACAGAGGGCCCAGAACGGTATCTAGCCCCAGCATCAGGCTGCCGGCGCCTATGTAACCCGTGTCGAAGCCGTCATCGTCCTTATTGTATACCCGGCCATACTCAAAGCTGGCTCCTAGGTATACCGGTAGTCCAACGGGTACGAATTTACCGGGATTGAGACGGCGGTAGTAAAGCAGCCGGGCCAGATTGTAATTCTGCCCCGCCAGGCTGTTTTGCCGAAAGCCCGAGAACTGCCCCGGCCCGCCAAGCAGAAAGCTGCTCTGCGCCACGCCGACGTCGCCATCAGTACGCCCCAGTGAGCCGCCAAACTGGATACTGTTGGGGCCCGAAGCCATAACCTTGTTGACGCGCAACTCTACCTGGCGATAACGCTCATCTGCTCCCAGGTCGGGTTCGGACTGACGCCAGACGGCGCGTGCCTCATCCCCTGATCGCGGAAAATTGACGTTGTCCAGTGTATCGCGGTCCAGCTGCACGCTATAGAAGGCTTCCTGGAATCCGAATGATGGCAAATCTCGATCCCCGACACGCACATCTGCCTCGCCGTGGTAACGGGAAATGCCAAAGCGTAACTCGCCATTGTTGGCAATCTGCCGGCCAAGGTTCAGGCCTGCCCCGTAGCGTTTCTGCCGGTAATCGGCAACCGGATCGTTATCGGTTATGACCTCAACGTTGCGTGCCTCGGCATCAACGAAGGGTGCAATAAAATATCGTGAACCGTAGTCCAAGGGTTGATAAAACTCGCTGTAGAGGATCTGGTGCTCGCCTATCTGTACCCGCGAAAGCCATTCAGCACCTAGCGGATTCACCCCGTTGACGCGGAAGCTGGCCCCAATATTGAACTGACTGCCGCCATTGAAATCGTCTGCAAGACTGAGTCCGATGCGCAGGTAATCAGTGCCTGTTTCTCGCCCGCTGGTGCGTATCAGCAGCGTATTGATCTGCTCGCCATGGATGATCTCGTAATTCACCCGGCTGAAGTAATCTGTACCGTAAATGGTCCCCATGTCGGTTTCCAGACGATCCAGGTTCAGCGGCTCGTTGAGCGGTTGACGAATCATGCTGCGCACCACCTCGTCCGCTACTTTTCCGCTGTTTTCAACGCGTATCGCATGGATAACCGGCTGCCGTTCTGGCCTGATGTCACGTGGGTTTGGGGTGGTCGCAGTTTGTCCGTTGCCCGCCACATAAAGTTCGAGCTGCGGATGTTTTTCCAGGCTTTGTGAGCCGGCATTGATCGCGAATGCAGCTTCGTCGAAGCTGCTGAAGCCCATGGCACTGAGCTCGGGCTGTATCAGCACATCCTCGGGGCCCAGGGTGTCGAGTTGTTCCTGGGTATTAGTGCGGGTCAACAGGGTGGTTGTCTGGTCCATCACGTCGATCAGTGAGTTGAGCTGCTCGGTGGACTTCAGGGGTGTTCCGATATCCACCACGATCAGGCGGTCAACGCCCATTGCACGGGCTACGTCTACCGGCAGGTTCTTGACCAGGACGCCGTCCACCAGCAACTGGCCGTCGACGTTCACCGGCGCAAAGAACCCCGGCAAGGCGATGCTGGCGCGGATAGCCAGGGGCAAATGTCCCTGATCGAAAATGACTGCTTCGCCGGTCGCAATATTGGTTGCCACTGCGCGAAACGGGATCGGTAGACGATCGAAGTCATCTATGTCGTTGGTATGCACCAGCAAGGTTTCCAGTACCAGTCCCAGGTTCTGGCCTTGCAGTAGCCCGAGTGGCAGATTCAAGCGGCCGCGGTCGAAGCTCAAACGATGCTTTACCAGAAAGTCCCGGTCGTCCTGCTTGCGTCGGAAAGGAATATCTTCACGCAGAGGGTCATCACCCAGCGTGGTCTGCCAATCCAGCTCCAGCGCGATTTCCTCGATTTCTGCAGCGCTGTATCCCGCCGCATACAGACCGCCAATAACAGCGCCCATGCTGGTGCCTGCGATGGCATGGATAGGAATGTTGCGCGCCTCCAGTTCCTTCAGAACGCCTATGTGTGCCAGCCCGCGCGCACCGCCCCCAGATAGAACCAGGCCCGTGCGCAATTCCTGAGCTGTGGCGAAAGGAGTAGCAAGGATCAGTAGCAACAAGAGTATGCGTTTGAACATGGGATAACCTGAATACGGACCGGGATCTGAACGGACGTATTGTATACGAGCGCAGGCGTAAATTGGCGTCATTACAGCGGCTGCCGTACCACTGCTGAGACCGGTTGTCATGCAATGGTCATTTTCCTGTCATCAGGCTGCAAGGGCGCACCACCACGCTGCAATGGCATGCCAGGGAGAATGAACCATGAGCCAAGCCGAAACGATCTTGCCGGAATTCAAGCACAGGGTACGTACCCTGTGGATATCCGATCTGCACTTGGGTACGAAGGGGTGCCAGGCAGACAAACTCGCTCAGTTTCTCAAGAACCACGAGTGCGATCACTTGTATCTGGTCGGCGATATCATCGACGGCTGGCGTCTGCGCAGCGGCATCTACTGGCCGCAGGCGCATACCAATGTACTGCGTCGGGTGCTGACCATGAGCAAGCGCGGAACTCGGGTTACCTACATTACTGGCAACCACGACGAGTTCCTGAGGCGCTATACCAGCCTTGTCCTGGGTAATATCCATCTGGTGGATGAAGCTGAGCACAAGACGCTGGATGGGCGCACGCTACTAGTGACCCATGGTGATCAGTTTGACGTGATAACCCGGTGCCATCGCTGGCTGGCCTTTCTGGGTGACCACGCCTATGAGTTCACTCTGGTGCTCAATCGCTGGTTGAATTTCTGGAGAAGCCGCTTCGGATTCGGTTACTGGTCACTGTCGGCCTATCTCAAGCACCGGGTCAAAAGTGCCGTCAGCTTTATCAGTGATTACGAGCAGGCGCTTGCCCATGAGTGCCTCAAGCGGGGCTACCAGGGTGTGGTTTGTGGTCATATCCATCATGCGGAAATTCGCCGGGTCAATGGCATCGACTATCACAATTGCGGGGACTGGGTAGAATCCTGCACTGCATTGATCGAGCACCTTGATGGGCGTATCGAACTTTATCAGTGGGCGCCGGAAACCGAGCTGGCAGAGCCTGTCAGCGCCGCAGCACTGACAGGAGAAGGGGTCAGATAATAACCTTGTCCCGAAGTTTGCGGGCGGCCTGCTCGAGTGATTTGATGATCTGGTCCTTGTCGTAATTGCGAATGCCGCTGGTGTCGAGATACATCGAAAAGCCAGGCATTTCGTGCTCGACGAAGGAGGGCGCAGCTCCCAGGTCGCGGCGCAGGCCGACTATCTGGTAGATCTGCACGGGTTTTGAAAATCCCTTCACATTGATCTGTCCCTTGTCGCGGCACATGATCAGGTCCTTGACCAGTGAATAGGTTTCATGGGGAATCAGAATTTCCCCTGATTCAGCGGCATTTTCCAGTCGACTGGCCAGGTTCACTTCCCGACCGATAATAGTGTAATCCATGCGTGTGTTGGCACCGAAGTTGCCCACTGTGCAGTAACCGGTGCTTAAACCCATGCGTACTTCCAGGGGCCGCGTAATGCCCTTGCTGCGCCATTGCTGTCTCAGCACTTTCATATGCTTGCGCATGGCAATGGCCATGGATACAGCGGCCTCGGCATCCTGCTTGGCGCCCTGGCTGACGGGGTCGCCGAAGAAGATCATCACGCAGTCACCGATGAACTTGTCGATGGTGCCACCGTATTGCAATGCAATGCGGGACATCTCGTTCAGGTAATTATTGAGCAGATCCGTCAGAGCTTCGGCCTCCATTTCCTCGGCCAGCTCGGTGAAGCCGCGAATATCTGAAAAGAACACCGTAAGTTTCTTGCGCCGGGTTTCCAGTTGCACGCTTTGCTTGCCGGTAAAAATCGACTCCCAGACCTGGGGCGACAGATATTTCGACAGGCTGGTGGCGAGTCTGGCGGTCTTTTCCTGTTCTGCGCTTATGACTTTCTGCGCCTGGGCCAGCGTACGGCCCTGGCGATAGACAAAGGCGGCCATGATCAGCGTAAAAGCACCGCCGCTCAAGAGGCTACTAAACGCCACCACAGTGGTGGTATGCAAAGCGACCTGAGGCACCACAACCGCACTAGAGACAATGACGCCCAGCAATACCAGCAGCCATCCGGTGAGCATGAAAACCGGTCCGCCAATAATGATGCTGGAAAAGCTGATGAGCAGTATGAATACCATGCTAGGGACAGCGCTGAAGGCACACAGGGTAATGAAGACCCCCGTGTTGAGGCCGTCAACACCAAGCAGTGCGAGACGGCTATGGAACGGCTGCAGATTCCTGATTCTGTTGATAAGAAAACGCACAAGGTGCGGATAGAGCAGGGCATAAGCCACCACTGCGGCGTGGATCGCATTGAATCCCTGCTCGAAGAGGATTGAGCTGAATGTAATCGCTACGCATAGATAGGCGATGACCCTTGAGTGGAATCCCTCGAGGGGCGGTTTGACCGGCTGAACGCGGGTGTTGAAGATCATGGTCAGTTTTTCCCTGACGCGCAAAGTGGCCCGCTGATAGATTATTGTTCTGGGAGCGATTGTCGGGCGAGGGATGACGAGCGCACGAACAGTCTCCCCCGGATCAGTCGGGGCTATTCAGGCTCAGATCATAATATGCATCGGTGTTCAGGGAAACTGCAAAGGAGATACTGTGTTAATTGGGCAGTATCGGGAAGTCGGCCCAGCAGGGCCGACCTGTTCATCAAGCTGCGCTGGCGTCCTTGCCTACTGCCTTGTAAATCGACTGCCTGGGCTTGGCGAAGACGCGACGTAGCATCGGTTCAAAGAAGCTCAGTGGTTCGGACTTGTAGTCGGGATCGAATGCTGTCGCGTCGTATTTCGCGCAGAACTCTGCAGTGCGCTGATACAAGGGGTGGTCCTTGAATTGGTCGCGAAGGTGACGATCCATGCCAAGGTGATGGAAAAAGTAGTAGCCCTGGAATACACCATGCTTCTCGACCATCCACAGATTTTCTTCCGATACGAACGGCTTGAGTATGGCTGCAGCTATATCCGGATGATTAAAGGAGCCGAGGGTATCACCGATATCATGCAGCAGGGCACAGACGACATACTCCTCGTCCTGCCCGTCGCGGTGCGCCCGGGTCGCGGTCTGCAGTGAGTGCTCCAGACGGTCAATCGGAAACCCGCCGTAATCGCCGTCGAGCAATTTAAGGTGAGTCATGACCCGGTCAGGCAGGCCCGTGGAGAAAGCCTTGAAGTGACTGGAAATCAACTGCCAGTCTTCGGGCGTACCTTCCTGCATGGCTTTGAATCCTGCACGCTGCTCGCTCATGGGATTACTCCTCTATTTGTACTTGTATGCAGTATATATCCACGGTCTCACATCAGACTGTCGCTGTGCTGACACTCCGTTCGGTGTCAGAAGCGGATTCGGCCGGTCAGGGCATCGCGAAGCATTACCCAGTCGCCCATTAGGCTGTACAGAGGGTACTTGAAGGTGGCAGGTCGGTTCTTCTCGAAGAAAAAATGTCCCACCCAAGCGAAGCCGTAGCCGGCTACCGGAATAACAATCAACAGCAGCCAGTTCTGGGACAGTATTGCCCAGGCCAATATGCACAGGACCAGCAGACTGCCGATGTAATGCAGTCTGCGACTCGTGTCGTTGGCATGCTCGCTCAAGTAAAACGGGTAGAACTCGGCGAAGGACTGAAAAGCCTTCTCGCCTGCCGGGTTCCCTGAATCAGTCTGTTCCATGCTGCTTCTCCGGTGAATAGGGTATCCTTTGACTATAGAACAGCCACCAGAGGTCACCCTATGACTGCACGTGCCAAAGCCATGTTTCCTGTTTTTTTCCTGATTTCATTATGACCAGTTACAAAGTCGGGCTCTGTGTGCAACCAATAGCCCTATTGCCGGCAGCCCAATTGCAACATGCGAGACAATCATGACCCAGCTTGAGCGCACTACTTCCTCAAGTTGGGCGTTGGCCATTGTGCAGGCTTTGGAGCTGACAGGGCTTGTTGGCGAGGATCTTTTTGCAAAGCTGGGTATGGACCATGCGCTGTTGAACGATCCGGACGCGCGTATCCCCCAGGACCAGATGACCGGTTTATGGGGCCTGGCGGTGGAGCTCTCGGATAATCCCGCCATAGGCCTGAATATGGCCCGGGTCATACGGCCGGCGCATTTCAATGTGGTCGGTTTCGCTTTGCTATCGAGCACCAATCTGCGTGAAGGCGTCGCGCGCCTGGTGCGCTATCAGCGCATCATAGGCGAAGCATCCGATATTTCCCTGTCGCCAAGCCCGGACAGGTACACGATGGAGCTGCACATTCATGGTGACAGCGTACCTGCGCCGCGCCAGAGCCACGACGCCGCTCTTGCCTATATTCTGGCTTTCTTTCGCTGGATGACGGGCGAGCATATAGTGCCCCTGCAGGTCAGCTTTGCCTACGCGCAGCCCGCCGACACAAGTCCTTACGAAAGTCTCTTTCAGTGTCCGCTGAATTTCGGTGCGAGCCAATACAGTATGAGCTTTGCGCGGGAAGTAATGGATGCGAAATTGGCGTCGGGTAATGCGACCCTGGCGCAAATGCATGATCAGTTTGCCGGAGATTACCTTGCCCGCTTCGAACACACCCGGGTAACCCATCAGGCGCGCCAGGTGTTATGCCGGTTGTTGCCGCAGGGCGAACCCAAGCGTCAGGCCGTAGCAAGTGCACTGAGCATGAGTACGCGCACGCTTCAGCGCCGGTTGCAGGAGGAAAATACCAGCTTTCAGCACCTTCTGGACGAAACGCGCCGTGAGCTGGCCATGCAGCTGCTGCGTCAACGCAGGCTGACGCTTCTGGAAGTGGCCTACCTGTTGGGCTTTGCTGACCCCAGCAACTTTTTTCGCGCCTTCAAACGCTGGTTCGGTATGCCGCCTGGCCAATACCGTGAGCAGTACCTGGAGCGCAAGACGCCTGACCCTGATATTACGGGAGAACCTGGTTGATGGATGCTCTGACAGCTTTGCACGAACGCGTTTCGGTAACGCGCCTTGAGGGTCCTGCGCCCACCTCGCAGCAGCGGGAGATACTGTTTCACGCCGCATTGCGAGCGCCAGATCACGCCTGGTTGCGCCCCTGGCGTTTTCTGGTAATCGAAGACGATGGACAGCGGCGACTTGGGGATCTTTTTGCCAAGGCTGCGCTGGCGGATTCACCCGGTCTGGATCCGCTGGCTTTGGAGCGCGTGCGACGCAAACCTGAAAGAGCGCCACTGGTGATCGTGGCGATTGCCTCACATCGCGTTCATCCCAAGGTGCCGACACTTGAGCAGGATATGTCTTGCGCAGTGGCGGTGGGTAACATGTTGATTGCCGCACACGCTATGGGTCTGGGCGCCGTATGGCGCACCGGATCAATGGCCTCGCATCCGGTGGTTCGCGATGGACTGGGCCTTGGCGAGAACGAACGTATCGTGGCGTATTTATATGTTGGGCAGCCTGTGGGGCCGTTGAAAAGTTTGCCCAGTCTCGATGTGTCGGACTTTTTTCAGGACTGGCCTGCCAACTGAGCCGACAGGTGAATGGTTGCCTTCAGGCCGCCCAACTCACTCCGGGCAAACAACAGTTTGCCGCCATGCATGTTGATTGCTCGTCGGGCTATGGCCAGTCCCAAACCATGACCGGTGTTGCTGGCTTGCCCGGGTAGCCGCAGGAAAGGCTCCCCCAACCGTGAAAGCCACTCCTCCTGCACGCCTGGGCCATCGTCCTCGATGATGATCTGACACACCGTCTGGGTCATTGAGCCGGATTTGCCGAGCAAGGTGACACGGACAAGTCCCTCGGGTGCACAAAACCGCAATGCATTGCGTAGTAGATTATCCACTGCACTGCCCAGCTGATCGGGCCAGCCAAGCAGATGACAGTGGGTGGCGCCGCGGAGCTCGATCTGCTGGTTTTCGGCAACAAAGCGGGTGTCTTCCACGCAGGCGAATATCAGGGGGTCCAACAAGAATCTTTCGCCAGGTTGGTCCTGGCTGTCTAACCGACTCAGGGTCAGTATGTCTTCGATCAGCGCATCCAGACGGCTGCATTCGCGATCCAGGCGCGACCAGAGTGGGTCATTCTGCTGAAGGCTTTGTCGGTTGCCCAGCGCCAGGCCGACGCGAAGCCGGGCGAGAGGGGAGCGGAGCTCGTGGGATATGTCACGCATGAGCTGGCGCTGACTGTCGAGCAAGCTTTGCACGCGCTCTCCCATCTGGTTGAAATGGCGAGACAGATCACCTATTTCATCGCGACGATGGCCTATGCGGGTAAGTTGGTCAGACTCGAACCGGCCCTGTGCCAGCGATTGAGCGGCCAGACCCAACTGGCGTAGCGGAGAAGTCAGATAACGGCTAAGCAGCAGGCTGATAATGGCCAGCAGAAACATGGCTAGTGCGATATTGGCTAACAACGCCAGGGGTGTGCGTTGCCAGCTGAACAGTTCGGGTGCAGGTACAAACAAGCTCAGATGGTAATCAGCTTGCTCGGAGCTCCAGGCCAATTGAAACATGCGCCCGTGGCGAGTGCTTCGCGAACGACCTTCATTGGGGGGTGGCTGGGCGAAGCGTGGTAGTCGGGGCAGGGTGCCCGAGAGCAGGGGCTGGCCGGCATCGCTGTAGAGCTGCGCGCGGAACCGGTTAGTCTCCCGTTGAGTTGTCAGCCAGGCCTGGGCTTCGTCCGGTCCCTGTTTCTCGTACAGGCTAGTCAGCTTTTCGGCAAAGTCCTTTATTTGAGGATGGAACTGCAGCAAGAGCCAGTCCTGCTGCAGAGCGCGACTGACCAGAAAGCCTGATCCGCCAACCAGTAATGTGGCGAGCCAGAGAACGGCGAAGACCTTCCAGAACAGTCTCATGGGACTCAGTTGTCGCTTTCAGTGTTCATGCCATGCTTGTCGCCGTGACGCCCGTTGTGCCCATCCATTTTCTCCCTGCGTTCCTCACGCAGCGTCTGCATTTTCTCCTGTTGATCCTTGCTCAGTATCTTGCGTACTTCCTTGCGGTGAGCCTGACTCAGTTCGCGGTACTGCTTGGCATATTTACTATTGATAGCGCCGATCTTGTCCTGCTGCTCATCAGTCAGGTTCAGTTCCTCGGCCATGCGCTCCATGCGTCGCTCATGCATGCCCTCATGATCTTTGTGTTGCCCGGCGAAACCGGGAGCAGAGAAACCTGTGGCTAGTACCAGTGCGCAAGCTATAAAGGTGTGTTTCATGGGTAGCTCCTGTAAATGTTGACCCGGGATCAGGCCATGGAACACAGTTTCGCGGATGTCGCGTCAAGCTGGGCATGGGTTGGGTAAAGGCAGTGTAAAGATCAGTCCGAACGCATCAGCTGGTGTAGAGATAACCGCGCCCGCGTAACACCTGAATGCGTGGTCGACCATCCGTATGCGGTCCGAGTTTGCGCCGCAGATTGCTGAGGTGCATATCCATGCTTCGGTCGTATGGACCTAGCGCTTTTCCCAACGCCTGGCGCGAGAGGCTCTGGCGATCAACCAACTGACCCGGCCGTTCGAGCAGGGCGCGCAGGATCATCGCTTCACTCTGGGTCAGCGCTAACGGCTCATCTGCTCGCCAGGCCATGAGGCTATCGGTATCGATACGGATATCTCCGACCTGCAGAAGGCTCTCGGTCGCTACGGCGTGACTGCGGCGTAGCAAAGCGCGAAGGCGGGCGACCAGTTCCCGGGGATCACAGGGCTTGGCAAGGTAGTCGTCAGCCCCCAGCTCCAGGCCCAAAATGCGGTCAACCGGTTCGCCGCGGGCACTGAGCATCAGCAGGGGTGTGTTGCATTGCTGGCGCAACCGACGCAATACATCGAGCCCGTTCATGCCTGGCAACATTACATCCAGGATGATGACCTTGAAGCTGTCCTTGACGGCCAGATCAAGACCGCTGGCGCCATCGTGGGCGCAGGTCAGGTTGAACCCCTCGGTGCCTAACCAGTCGGACAATAACGCACAGAGCTCCTGATCATCATCAATGATCAGAATCCTGTTTTCGATCAATTGATCCATTCGTTTCGCTTGCGTTTGCTGCTGCGCGCCAGCATGAAACCGATCAGCAGGCTCAACAGCACCGTACCGCCGCCAACCATGAACCATTGCTGACGCTGTTTTTCCAGGGAAGCCCTGGCCTGCACGTCATTTTCAATTTGCTGGTTCTGCAGTTCGCGGTTGGTCTCGCGTAAACGTTGCAGCTCCTGGGAGTCCGAGCTGTTGTCCAGGCGTTGAGCCAGACGCTGGCGCTCGGCTTCCACCCGTGCGAGTTCTGCCTGCAGCGTTCCCAGATCGGTTTCCTGTTCTGCCGTTGGACTGCCAGCATTCACACTGCCGGACTCGACAGGCTCCTGAGCCAGGGCAATAGTGGGCAATACGAGGCACATGGCCAGGACAAGGGATTGCAAATTCTGGGTCATGAAAGCTCCTGGCTCAGGCTGGCAGAACGGGTTTGAAGGGTTTGATCAGTACATTCGCATATACCCCGGCTGCAACGTAGGGGTCCTCGTCGGCCCAGGCCTGCGCGGCTTCGGCGGAGGCGAACTCGGCGATAATGAGGCTGCCCGTGAAGCCGGCCGGGCCGGGGTCAACCGATTCAATAGCCGGGTGAGGACCTGCGACCAGCAGACGGCCGGCATCCTGCAGCGCATTAAGCCTTGCCAGGTGGGCAGGCCGTACACTCAGGCGTGCAGGCAGTGAATCGGGTACGTCGGTAGCCATAATGGCAAAATACATGGTTGAGCCTCGATCCAGTTCAATAGATGACATGGGCTGTAACTTATGTCATCGGGTTAGGTGTTGTCAGCGTTTGGCCTGCATAATAATGAAATTACGGCCTATTTGTCCCTTATTACCAATACCCATCCGGGAGTCTGTATTGATTGTTGATCTTCATATGCATAGCACCGCCTCTGATGGGATGCTCGATCCGCTCGAGCTGATGCGCGAGGCGTCGTCTGCGGGGGTGTCGATGATCGCACTGACCGATCATGACTGTCTTGATGGATTGCCGGTCGCTGCTCAGACGGCTCGCGAACTGGGTATGCAATGGATCAGCGGTGTTGAACTATCGGCGCAGTGGCAGGGACATACCCTGCACGTGCTGGGTTATGGCTTTGATCCGCAATCCCCAGCGC
Source organism: uncultured Halopseudomonas sp. (assembly GCF_963977355.1). Classification (NCBI taxonomy): domain Bacteria; kingdom Pseudomonadati; phylum Pseudomonadota; class Gammaproteobacteria; order Pseudomonadales; family Pseudomonadaceae; genus Halopseudomonas; species uncultured Halopseudomonas sp. Next base: position 81,106 of record NZ_CAXBOV010000016.1, read on the forward strand.
TGTTGCAGTCGATTGCGGCGGTACGCGACGGACGTTGGCAGCGGGCAGAACAGATCGCCCGCAAGCTTGCAGCCAAGCGAATGCCGGACGCATTGGAAGGAGCTATGGCAGCTCAGGTAGCAGCAGGAGGTGACCCGCAGAGTCCGCCGGCCCGGCCACACTTCGCAGACTGGATGGTTGAGGCCGGACATGTGCGCGATCGTGCAGAGGCGTTTCGCAAGTGGCTGGGGGCGGGCAAGCTGGGTGATATCAAGCAGCATTGGCCTGAACTACCTGAGGCGGTCAGTCAGATCCGGGCGGCCGGTGGTATGGCAGTGATGGCCCATCCCTGGCATTACGGCTTTACCCGCTCAAAACTCAGGCGCGCTTTGAAGGACTTCGCCCAGGCCGGAGGGCGGGGTATCGAGGTGGTCAATGGTCAGCAGGCGGTCGAGCAAGTCGCCTATCTGGGCAAGCTGTCAGAAGAATTCGGGTTTCTTGCCAGTTGCGGTAGTGACTTCCATACCCCCGAGTCGCCCTGGACTGCGCTGGGCCGAATGACACCTCTGCCGCCCCAATGCACTCCGGTATGGGACGATCCGTTGTTTTCTCGCTAAACTGCGGTAAAACACGACAAGGAATCACTGCGTGAGCCAGTATTTTCATATTCATCCCGAGAATCCGCAGGTGCGGTTGATCCGTCAGGCAGCGGAGATCATTCGCAACGGTGGTGTTGTTGCCTACCCTACGGACTCGGCCTATGCCCTGGGTTGTCATCTGGGCGACAAGGACGCACTGGAGCGTATCCGGCGTCTGCGTCAACTGGATGACAAGCATAACTTCACCCTGATCTGCCGGGATCTGTCTGAACTCGGTGTTTACGCCAAGGTGGATAACCAGACCTTCCGCCTGCTCAAGGCCAGCACGCCGGGGCCTTACACGTTCATTCTGAACGCCACCAATGAGGTTCCCCGGCGTCTGCTGCATCCCAAGCGTCGAACTATCGGCCTGCGCATTCCCAATCACGCCATTACTCAAGCCCTGCTGGAAGCCCTGGGCGAGCCGATGATGAGTGTGACACTGATGTTGCCAGGCGATGATTTACCTTTGACCGATCCCGATATGATCCGTGATCGACTGGGCAAGCAGCTTGATCTGATCATTGATGGCGGAGCCTGCAACATTGAGCCGACCACAGTAGTCAGTCTGCTTGAAGGTGAACCTGAGGTGCTGCGCTTAGGCCTGGGAGATCCGGAACCCTTTGGTGGTGCTCCAGAGCAATGATTCTGTGGTTTATATGCGTATAATCGCCAACGATTATCCAATCTCAACTAAAAAAGAATATTCCAGGAGTCCTCATTGAGTTCCGTTGATTCACAGCGTCGGGTTTTATCAGGTATGCGCCCAACAGGCCGCCTGCATCTGGGTCACTACCACGGCGTACTGAAAAACTGGGTCCGTTTGCAGCATGAGTACGAGTGCTTTTTCTTCGCAGCCGATTGGCATGCCCTGACGACTCATTACGAAACTCCGGAAAACATCGAGCAGAATGTCTGGGACATGCTGATCGACTGGCTGGCTGCGGGTGTAAGTGGCGGTTCCTCGACGCTGTTTATCCAGTCCCAGGTGCCTGAGCATGCGGAGCTGCATCTGCTGCTGTCGATGGTAACGCCGGTGAGCTGGCTTGAGCGCGTGCCGACCTACAAGGATCAGCAGGAGAAGCTCAGGGATATGGACCTGGCCACCTACGGGTTTCTGGGCTATCCGTTGCTGCAGAGTGCCGACATCCTGATGTACCGCGCGGGTCTGGTGCCTGTGGGGGCCGACCAGGTTGCTCACGTGGAAATCACCCGTGAGGTAGCGCGGCGCTTCAACCACCTTTACGGCAGGGAGCCGGGCTTTGAAGAAAAGGCCGATGCCGCCGTCCACAAGATGGGCAAGAAAACTGCCAAGCTGTACAGCAAGCTGCGCAAGGCATACCAGGAGCAGGGTGATGCCGAGGCACTGGAAACGGCCCGCGCGCTGCTCAAGGAACAGCAGAATATTACCCTGAGTGACAAGGAGCGGCTGTTTGGCTATCTCGAGGGCGGCGGTAAGGTCATCCTGCCCGAACCCCAGGCGCTTCTGACACCCGACTCCAAGATGCCGGGTCTGGACGGTCAGAAAATGTCCAAATCCTATGGAAATACCATCACGCTGCGCGATACCAGCGACGAGGTGGACACCAAGGTGCGGCGTATGCCGACCGATCCCGCGCGTGTGAGGCGCACGGATCCGGGTGAGCCAACCAAATGTCCGGTTTTCCAGCTGCATCAGGTCTACACCGACAAGGCAACTCACGAGTGGGTCAAGGAAGGTTGTCGCAGCGCCGGCATCGGCTGTCTGGATTGCAAAAAGCCTGTTATTGATGCGATCGTCACCGAGCTGGCACCCATCCAGGAGCGTGCGGCTGATTTCGAGTCCAACCCCGATGCGGTGCGGATGATACTCAGTGAGGGTACCGAGCGCGCCCGCGAGGCGGCCCGCGATACCCTGGTCGAAGTCCGTCAGGCCATGGGCCTGCAGTACCGCGAGTAAATATGAGCAGCGACGAGCAGGACCCGCAGCCGCAAAGCGTCGTCGTGACGCCCCAGGTCGCTGCGAGCCTGCCGGCGCAACTGGTGGCTGGTCGACAGCAGGAAATGCCCTTCGCCATGGTGCATGGCAAGGCGGTGACCGAGATGCCCCAGGACCTTTATATCCCGCCTGAAGCACTGGAAGTCTTTCTCGAAGCCTTCGAAGGCCCCCTTGACCTGCTCCTATATCTTATTCGTCGCCAGAATATCGATATTCTGGAGATTCCGGTCGCCGAAATTACCAAGCAGTACATGGGTTATGTTGAGCTGATGAAGGTCGTTCGACTGGAGCTGGCTGCCGAGTACCTGGTAATGGCGGCGATGCTTGCGGAGATCAAATCACGCATGCTGCTGCCCAGGCACGCAGAGGACGAAGATGAGGAGCACGACCCTCGCGCCGAACTGATCCGGCGACTGCAGGAGTATGAGCGTTTCAAGCAGGCAGCCGAAGATATCGACAGCTTGAGCCGAGTAGGTCGTGATACCACCGTGGCCAGTGTCGAGGCGCCCCAGGTGCAAAGTCGCCGGGCGCACCCGGAAGTGGACATGCAGGAACTCTTACTTGCGTTTTCTGAGGTGTTGCGCCGGGCTGATATGTTCGAAAGTCACCAGGTCACCCGCGAAATTCTCTCGACCCGCGAACGCATGGCCGAGGTGCTGGACCGCCTCAAAGGGCAGCAATTTGTGCCTTTCGTCAGTCTGTTTACCGTGGGGGAGGGCAAGCTGGGGGTGGTAGTCACCTTCATGGCCGTTCTTGAGCTCGTCAAGGAGCAGTTGATCGACCTGGTCCAGGGTGATGCCTTTTCGCCCATTCATGTGAAAGTGCGAGGTGATGATGTCCCAGCCGACGATTGAACAGATAGTGGAAGCGGCGCTTCTGGCTGCGGGTCGGCCGCTTACGCTGGATCGCCTGCGTGAACTTTTCGATGAGGGCCGGGAGCCGAGTCTTGATGAGTTGCGCGTCGCCCTGGCCAGTATTGCCAGTCATTACGAAGGGCGCAGCATAGAGTTGCGTGAAGTGGCCAGCGGCTGGCGGCTGCAGGTGCGCGAATCGTTTTCGCCCTGGGTCAGCAGGCTCTGGGAAGAACGACCGCAACGCTATTCCCGTGCCATGCTTGAAACACTGGCGCTGATCGCCTATCGCCAACCGATTACGCGCGGAGAGATCGAGGATGTGCGTGGCGTAGCGGTCAGTAGTCATATCGTCAAAACCCTGCTTGAGCGGGAGTGGGTAAGGATTGTTGGCCATCGCGACGTGCCGGGCCGGCCAGCCATGTACGCAACGACCCGTCAGTTTCTCGATCATTTCAATCTGCGCAGTCTCAGTGACCTGCCTCCCCTGGCTGAAATACGCGATCTTGATCAGATGGAACCGGAGCTCGGATTACAGGACGAAGGCGCCGATGCCGATCAGGATGCCGCCACCCCCTGGATGCCATTCGAGCCACTCCAGCCGCTGGATCGAGAAGCCGCTGATACTGGATTTCATACGTTGATGGCAGAGCTGGGCTCGATGGAATCCAATATCAAGACAGATTTCGAAGACCTCCGACCACAAGCAACGGATATGCAAGAGGATGAAGATCCCTCAGGTGAGAGCAGGGACGGGGGGAACAAGGATCGCGGAGACGGCACCGAGGGCTGATAATCGGCTGTTACAGTCCCAGGACCGGTGATAAGATGCTCGGTCTCGAATTACCCATCACACCGGGAGGTGCTCAGCATGTCAGACCAACCCTCAAACCCCGTTACCGGGGAAAAGCTCCAGAAAGTACTAGCTCGCGTTGGGCTTGGCTCGCGGCGCGAAATCGAATCCTGGATCGAAGCCGGACGCATCAGCGTCAATGGCCAGGTCGCCAGTCTTGGCGCTCGGGTCGACAGCCTTGATCAGATTCTGGTCGATGGCCGCCCGGTCAAGCGCGATATCGCCAACGAAGAAGCTCGCCGCGTCATGCTTTATAACAAGCCCGAGGGTGAGGTTTGTACACGCGATGATCCTGAGGGTCGCCCCACCGTTTTTGATCGTCTGCCGCGCCTCAAGCACGGGCGCTGGATCAATATCGGCCGCCTGGACATCAATACCTCCGGCCTGCTGCTGTTCACCACGGATGGCGAGCTGGCTAATCGTTTGATGCACCCGTCCTATCAGATGGACCGTGAATATGCGGTGCGAGTGATGGGTGAGGTGGACGACGAGATGATCGAGCGGCTGAAGACGGGCGTCATGCTGGATGATGGTCCTGCCCGGTTTACAGATATCGTTGCCTCCGGTGGCGAAGGCATAAATCGGTGGTACCACGTATGTCTTATGGAAGGCCGCAACCGTGAGGTGCGCCGGCTGTGGGAGTCACAGGGTATGCGGGTCAACCGTTTGAAGCGTGTGCGTTTCGGACCGGTATTTCTTGGCCCAGAGCTGCCCGTAGGTCGCTGGCGTGAAATGAAGCAGAATGAAATCGATGCCCTTAGCCAGGAAGTGGGGCTGGAGTCGATTGCATTACCGGCGATGAAGACCAGCGAGAAAGAAAAGATGCAGCGCATGGCGCGCAAGCCATCCATGCACCAGGCCCGTACGGTGCGTCGTACCAAGGTTCCGCACGGTCGCAAGTAAGCGCTTACTGCACGGCGATCCGGTTACGGCCGCCTCGCTTGGCGCTGTACATGAGCTTGTCGCAGCGATCCAGAACTTCGCGATTGCCCTCATCCAGGCGCCGGGTTGCAACTCCGATGCTCGCGGTAATCGCGATGGATACCCCGTCGGTCTGGAACTGCATTTCTTCAATCGCACTGCGTATGCGCTCTGCGACCATGCGTGCTTCTCGGGCTGCGGTGTCACTCAGCAGAACCACAAACTCTTCTCCGCCCATGCGAAACACATCGTCCACGCCGCGCAGGCAATTGCGCACGCAGTTGACTACAGCCTTTAAAGCCTCGTCTCCGCAAGCGTGACCGTACTGATCGTTGATCTGCTTGAAGTAGTCGATATCCAGCACCAGCAGGGAGAGTGTCGAGCGATTTCTGATCGATAGCTTGACCTCGCGATCCAGCGCGCGGTCCATAGCCAGGCGATTACCCACACCGGTCAGACTGTCATTGTGCGCACAATAGGCCGCCTCACGGTAAAGCAATGCGTTACGCAGGGGGTACAGCAGATTGCCCAGAAGGGTTTCCAGCGTTTTCAGGTGGGTTTCGTTAAAGCGTTTTTTACGACTGAACTGAATCTCGCCCAGGAAGCTGCCGGCATGGGTCATACGATAGCTGCAGCGATGCAGGCTCGACTGTCCAATACGCTGATGCAGATCCCTTCCCTCCAACCGGTACTCCAGGCAGTCAAGGCCCATGAAAGCGCGTAGTTCCTGGAAGAACAGTTCCAGAACTCTATCGAGTTCCAGCGTGGTTTGCAGGCTCCGAGTAAGCTTGTCCTGAACCGCAGTCAAGCTGAGCTGACGGTTTTCGGCGGGCATGACAGTGACGGATGTCATGTTCTCGCTTAGCTTCAAGCGAGCGGAGTCAAAATCGATGGTATTTCCCTGGGTCAGAGTCATGAGCAGTCCTGCGCGCCGGTTTGGGGTTAACCGATTTAAAGCAGGTTGTGTGCCAATAAATTAAATTCCATATTAAACAATGATATGCGGAACGTATTTGCCTGATTTGGCACAAGCGCGGCAGAAATTTGCCGCATCGCACCGGTCCATCGGCGGGGCGATGCCATACCAATGTCAAAATGCTGGCTATTGGGCGTTTATTGCCTGACCGTTGATACCTTGGCTGTCAGATCCAAGCAAGTAGAGGAAAGCGGGCATAATCTCGGCAGGCTCAGGATTCTTCTCCGGTGGCTCACCGGGATAGGCTGCCTTGCGCATCGAGGTACGCGTCGCGCCGGGATTGAGGCTGTTGACACGGATAGCACTGGTACCATCCTGTTCGTCAGCGAGCACCTGCATCAGCCCCTCGAGTGCAAACTTGCTAACCGCATAAGGCCCCCAGTAGGCCTTGCCCTGGCGACCCACGCTGGAGGAGACGCAAATCACCGACGCATCTGCAGACTGGCGCAGCAAAGGCATCATCGCCTTGGTCAGCAGGAAAGGTGCATTGACATTGACCTGCATCAACTGCAGCCAGGCTTCGGCTTTCACATTGTCCAGCATGGTACGAGGCCCAAGCAGAGCAGCGTTATGTACCAGCCCATCGAGCTTGCCGAACGTATCGAATAATTGGTCGGCGAGATCCTGATAGTCCTTTTCCAGAGCCGTCTCCAGATTCAGCGGGCACATGGCTGGCCGCGGATAGCCGGCAGCTTCTATTTCGTCATAGACCGCTTCCAGTTTCGATGGCGTGCGGCCGATCAGGACTACTGTTGCGCCATGAGCTGCGCAGCTGAGCGCACAGGCTCTGCCGATACCGTCTCCGGCGCCAGTAATAAGGATGACGCGATCGGTGAGTAGGCTGGGTGGGGCTTGATAGTCAAACATCGAATATCTCCTGGTTGCGTCTTGCCTCTAGCCAAGGGCGCAGTTCAACGGGGGATTGTATGCTGTGGGTGGCCTTCCAGTGACTCGGGTCCGCCTCCGGTGGTATGTAACCGTAAAGAGCGGCTACGGTGGCCATGCCAGCTGCCTGGCCGGCCTGGATGTCACGTTGATGGTCACCAATAAAGACACAATGCTGCGGATCGGTGCCCATTTCACTGCAGGCTTTGAGCAGAGACTCGGGGTGGGGTTTGCCCTGAGTTACATGATCCGGGCACACCAGACTGTGGCAACGACTACCGAGGCCAACTGCGTCCAGGAGAGGCGCGCTGAAACGGCTCAGCTTGTTGGTAACCACGCCCCAGGGAATATGTTCGGCTTCCAGCCACTCGAGTAATTCAACGATGCCTGGATAGACACACGCGTGAACAGCCAGGTCTTTTTCGTAGCGTTGCAGGAATTCGTTCCGCAGCTCCGCCATGCGAGGGTCATCGGCTTCCAGCGAGTAGGCCGCAGCCAGCATGCCGGCCGAGCCATCGGAAACCCGATTGCGTATTAGTGCATTGTCCACGGCTGCAAGGCCTGCTTCGCTTCGCATAGCGCTAACGATGGCCATGAAGTCGTCCGCAGTATCGATCAGCGTGCCGTCCAGATCAAAGAGAACACTGCTCAACATGCTATCAAAGGCCCCGTTGTGTATGGACCATGTAGTTCACGTCTACATTTTGCTCGAGCTTGTAGACCTTCGTCAGTGGATTGTAGGTCAGGCCGATAATGTCCTGCATGTCCAGTCCGGCCTCGCGGGACCAGCCACCGAGTTCGGCGGGCTTGATGAACTTGGCAAATTCATGGGTGCCGCGCGGCAGTAGCTTGAGAATGTATTCAGCTCCCACAATGGCAAACACAAAGGATTTGGGGTTGCGGTTGATTGTGGAGAAAAACACGTGGCCGCCTGGCTTGACCAGGGTGGCGCAGGCACGAATGACCGAACTGGGGTCCGGCACATGTTCGAGCATCTCCAGGCAGGTTACGATGTCAAAACGCCCCGCATGCTCTTCAGCCATTTGCTCGGCAGTTGTCTGCTGGTAGTCCACTTCCACGCCTGATTCCAGTTGGTGCAACCGGGCAACCGCAAGGGGTGCTTCGCCCATGTCTATACCGGTCACCTTGGCTCCACGCAGGGCCATGGCTTCAGCCAGGATGCCTCCGCCGCAGCCCACATCAAGCACTTCCATGCCGGCCAGGCCGACTTTCTGTTCAATCCAGTTAGTGCGCAGCGGATTGATCTGGTGCAGCGGCTTGAACTCGCTATTGCGGTCCCACCAGCGGCTGGCCAGGGCCTCGAACTTGGCAATTTCGGCGCGATCGACGTTAAGCATGATCTTCGTCCCTCTTAAGAATCTGTTGTGACCACTGGTTGACTGCGGCGAGCAGTCCGTCCTGATCCGGGAGTATGAGCTGGCCCGCGTTGACCTTCTCACGGCCGGCCACCCACACGTGGGATACATGGCTGGCGTTGCAGGTGTAGAGCAGTTGCGAAACAGGATGGTAGACCGGCTGGTGCACCAGAGCGGAGAGATCAACGGCAGTGATGTCAGCCGACTTGCCCACTTCCAGTGAACCGGTATCTTCGCCGATACCCATTGCCAATGCCCCGCCCATGGTCGCCATATGCAGAGCCTGGTGGGCATTTAACGCGGTTGACGAGCCAGTGCTGCTTTTGGCCAGCAGCGAGGCTGTACGCATTTCGCCAAACATGTCCAGATCGTTGTTGCTGGCTGCGCCATCAGTGCCCAAGGCAACATTCACGCCGGCATCAAGCAGCCGTTGCACCGGGCAGATGCCGCTCGCCAGCTTCATGTTCGACTCCGGGCAGTGGATCACTGAAACGCCATGACTGACCAGCAGCTCAAGATCTTGATCGTTGATCTGGGTCATGTGTACCGCCTGAAGGCGCGGATTCAGCAGGCCCAGTGTCTTGAGTCGTTGTAATGGTCGTTCGCCGCCCTGCGCAAGGGCGTCGGATACTTCCCCTGCTGTTTCGTGAACGTGCATGTGCACCGGCATTTCCAGTTCGTCGGCGAGCATCCGCACGTTAGCCAGCGTGGCATCGCCCACGGTGTAGGGGGAGTGGGGGCCGAAAGCAATACTCAGCAATGTGTTGTGCTTCAGCTCGTCGCGAAGCCTCAAGCCCTTGGAAGTTGCTTCGGCACTGTCCCGTGCACCTGGAATCGGATTGTCGATCACTGGAAAGGCCAGCTGTGCACGCATACCCGAGTCGATTACCGCCTCGGCGGCGATCTCAGGGTGAAAGTACATGTCGGCAAAACAGGTTGTACCGCCACGTAGCATCTCGGCAATGGCCAGGCGGGTTCCCAGACGGACGAAGTCCTCGTTGACCCAGCGCGCCTCGGCCGGCCAGATATGTTCCTGCAGCCAGGTCATCAAGGGAAGATCGTCCGCCAGACCCCGAAAAAGACTCATTGCGGCATGGCCATGGGCGTTGATCAGCCCTGGTATGAGGACATGGCCAGGCAGTTCGCGGCGCACGGTCGCCTGCACATTAGCGGCCTGCGCGCGGGTAATTATGCCGACGATGCGGCCCTCGTGGACAGCCAGGGCATGCTCTGACAGTACCGTGCCATTGGGTACTACAGGCACGATCCAGCTGGGCAGAATCAGCAGGTCGATTCGGTCGGGTAGTGGCGTCATTGGGAGTTCGTCTTGGATCATGTGGGCCAGTATAACGTTTGCCGGATCAGCCGTGCAGCGGCTTTTCATTTCCATGTTCGTCAGCGGGTGGCGGCCACGGGTATAATGGTGTTTTGGGAGTTATTCATGCAGCGAGCCGTTAACACAGAGGTTGCCGACACTTTCAGCGCGCTGACCTGGCACGAAAACGCCCTGAGGTTGCTGGACCAGCGTCTGCTGCCAGGCCGCGAAGAATACATCGACTGCACAGACGCTGCCCAGGTGGCGACTGCCATTCGTGACATGCTGGTGCGCGGGGCCCCGGCTATCGGCATCGCCGGCGCCTACGGTGTAGCGCTTCAGGCTAGAGTTATCGGCAGCAGCGATGACTGGCCGGCGGCACTCAATAACGCCTTTGAGTTACTCGGTGCCGCCCGACCCACCGCAGTGAATCTGTCCTGGGCGCTGAAAATGATGCGTGATCGACTTCAGCGCCTGGCGCCGGACGCCGACGTGCCTGCGCGCCTTCTGGAGGCTGCCCGTTCGATCCATCAGAGCGATCTGGAGGCCAACCTGACCATGGGTAAGCTGGGTATGCAGCTGATCCGCAAGCATCACAAGACTGCTCAGAACATTCTGACCCACTGCAATACCGGTGCGCTGGCCACCGGTGGCTACGGTACTGCCCTGGGAGTTATACGGGCTGCCCAGGCCGCAGGTCTAGTGGATACGGTCTTTGTCGATGAAACCCGGCCCTGGCTGCAGGGCTCGCGTCTGACTGCCTGGGAGTTGCAGCGCGAGGGTATCAAGGCCTGCGTTCACGTGGATGCAGCCGCCGGACATCTGATGAAGACACGCGACATCACCTGGGTCATTGTCGGCGCAGACCGTATTGCCGCCAATGGCGACGTGATCAACAAGATTGGCACCTATGCGCTGTCCATTCTGGCGATGCATCACGGCCTGCGCTTCATGGTTGTGGCGCCCAGTTCCAGTATCGACATGGCACTCGAAAACGCTGATGAGGTAGTTATCGAGGAGCGCCCAGCTGAAGAGGTATTTGTTCTGGGCGATCAGAGCGTGGATGCAGGTATTCCGGCCTTCAATCCAGTATTCGACGTTACGCCCGCCGACCTGATCGATGTCATTGTGACCGAAAAGGGCATTGTCGAACGACCAGATGCCAAAAAACTGGCTGATCTGATGAGCCACAGACATCTGCACTAGCCTTTCTGTCGGGATTCGTAGCGTCTGAGCGTGAGAGAGTCCCTGGGGGAAGTCTTTCGGCTCCCTCCGCAGCCCGCCCTGTGGTATTCTATCGGGCTTTAATCGGCCCGCCGGGCTTGGTTGCTGAATCGCTGTAACAAAAGCCTTTCAGCGGCTCTCCGGGGCTTTCAAATGCGCTGAACAATTGCTATGGGCATCGTCACGTTGCCGACAATAAAAGGAATGCCGTTTCATGGGTGAACTGGCCAAAGAAATCCTTCCAGTCAATATCGAAGATGAGCTGAAACAGTCCTACCTTGATTACGCCATGAGCGTGATCGTCGGTCGGGCATTGCCGGATGTGCGTGACGGCCTCAAGCCTGTCCACCGCCGCGTGCTGTTCGCCATGAGCGAGCTGAAGAATGACTGGAACAAGCCCTACAAGAAATCGGCCCGTGTGGTCGGTGACGTCATCGGTAAGTATCACCCGCACGGCGATTCCGCGGTATACGACACCATCGTACGTATGGCCCAGCCTTTCTCGCTGCGCTATTTGCTGGTAGACGGCCAGGGTAACTTCGGGTCGGTCGATGGCGATAATGCGGCAGCGATGCGGTATACCGAAATCCGCATGACCAAGTTGGCCCATGAGTTGCTGGCTGACCTGGACAAGGAAACCGTCGACTGGGTACCCAACTACGACGGTACCGAACAGATCCCCGCTGTACTGCCGACCAAGGTGCCAAACCTGCTGGTCAATGGTTCCAGCGGTATCGCCGTGGGCATGGCAACCAATATTCCGCCGCACAACCTGACCGAAGTGATCAATGGTTGCCTGGCGCTGATCGAAAACCCGGACATGACCATCGATGAGCTGATGGAATATATCCCGGGGCCCGATTTTCCGACTGCAGCCATCATCAACGGCCGTGCCGGCATCGTTGAGGCCTACAACACTGGTCGTGGGCGTATATATGTGCGTGCCCGCTGCACCATCGAGGATATCGACAAAGTCGGCGGTCGCCAGCAGATCATCATCCATGAGCTGCCCTACCAGTTGAACAAGGCGCGATTGATCGAGAAAATTGCCGAGCTGGTCAAGGAAAAGAAGATCGAAGGTATCACCGAGCTGCGTGACGAGTCCGACAAGGATGGCATGCGCGTGGTGATCGAGATTCGCCGGGGCGATGTCGCTGAGGTTGTACTCAACAATCTCTACAGCCAGACCCAGATGCAGAATGTGTTCGGCATCAATATCGTCGGTTTGCTGGATGGTCAGCCACGCATTCTGAACCTGAAAGAACTGCTTGATGCCTTTATAAGGCACCGCCGGGAAGTGGTAACCCGCAGGACCGTCTATGAGCTGCGCAAGGCGCGCGAGCGCGGGCACATTCTCGAAGGCCAGGCCGTCGCACTGACCAATATTGATCCGGTCATTGCGCTGATCAAGGCTTCCGCTACGTCAGGTGAGGCGAAGGAGCGACTGATCGCCAACCCCTGGGAGCCAGGTGCGGTAATCGAGATGGTCGAACGTGCCGGTGCCGATGCCTGCCGTCCGGATGGGTTGGATGAGCAGTTTGGTCTGCGCGATGGAAAGTATTACCTGTCTCCCGACCAGGCCCAGGCGATTCTTGATCTGCGCCTGCACCGCCTGACTGGCCTTGAGCACGAGAAGCTGCTGGATGAATATCAGGAAATCCTGACCCAGATTGGCGAGCTGCTGCGCATCCTCAACAGCCAGGAGCGCTTGATGGAAGTGATCGTCGAGGAGCTCGAGCTGATTCGTACCAATTTTGGCGATGAGCGGCGTACCGAGATTCTGGCTTCGCGTCTGGATCTCTCTCTTGCCGACCTGATTACCGAAGAAGAGCGTGTGGTCACCATCTCCCATGGTGGTTACGCCAAGAGCCAGCCGCTGGCTGACTACCAGGCCCAGCGCCGTGGTGGCCGTGGCAAGGCAGCGACAGGCGTCAAGGATGAGGACTACGTGTCTCACCTGCTGGTCGCCCACAGTCACACTACCCTGTTGCTGTTCTCCAGCAAGGGCAAGGTTTACTGGCTCAAGACCTACGAGATTCCTGAAGCGTCACGTACCGCGCGTGGTCGGCCGCTGGTCAACTTGCTGCCGCTGGACGAAGGTGAGTTCATCAGTGCCATGTTGCCGGTTGATGAATATACCGAGGGCTGGTTCATCTTCATGGCCACCGCCAACGGTACAGTCAAGAAGACCCCATTGGAGCAGTTCAGTCGCCAGCGTAGCGTGGGCCTGATTGCACTGGATCTGGATGAGGGTGACAAGCTGATTTCTGCGGCTATCACCGATGGGGAGCGGGAAGTCATGTTGTTCTCCGATGGCGGCAAGGTAACCCGCTTCAAGGAAACCGATGTGCGTGCCATGGGCCGTACAGCCCGCGGCGTGCGTGGTATGCGGTTGGCGGGGGATCAGAAATTGATCTCGATGATTATCGTCGAGGAAGGCTCGCAGATTCTGACTGCGTCTGCCCGTGGCTATGGCAAACGCACTGCTGTAGAGGAATTCCCGCAGTACAAGCGCGGTGGCCAGGGTGTTATCGCGATGGTCAGCAACGAGCGCAACGGCCCGTTGGTCGGCGCCGTCCAGGTTGTCGATGGCGAGGAGATCATGTTGATTTCCGACCAGGGTACGCTGGTGCGCACTCGAGTTGCTGAGGTTTCCAGTCTGTCGCGTAACACTCAGGGTGTGACCCTGATCAAGGTCGCGAGTGATGAGAAGCTGGTGGGTCTGGAGCGTATTCAGGAGCCTTCTGAATCAGAGGAAGACATTCTGCATGCTGCGGGCAGTATCGATGGTGCGATTGTCAGCGAAGGCGAGCCAATCGGTCCGGTCGATGATATTGAAGCAATGGATGATGATCAGGAGTAATGCTGACGTGAGCAACCGACTGTTCAATTTCTGCGCCGGCCCGGCCGCGCTGCCTGAAGCGGTGCTGCTAAAGGCGCAGGCCGAACTGCTTGACTGGCAGGGCAAGGGTCTTTCCGTAATGGAAATGAGCCATCGCAGCGAGGAGTTCACCAGCGTTGCCGAAACGGCCGAGCAGGATCTGCGCGACCTGCTGAGCATACCGTCGAATTACCGGGTTTTGTTCCTGCAGGGTGGTGCCAGCCAGCAGTTCGCCCAGATTCCGCTGAACTTCATGTCCGAAGGGGGCAGCGCGGACTATATCGATACGGGTATTTGGTCGGCCAAGGCTATCGAAGAAGCCTCCCGTTATGGTCACGTCAATGTCGCCGCGAGTGCGAAGAAGCACGACTACTTCGCAATACCCGGACAAAACGACTGGCAGCTGTCCGATTCCGCATCTTATGTGCACTACACGCCCAATGAGACAATTGGCGGGCTGGAGTTTGGCTGGATTCCGCAGGTGGGTGACAAGCCGCTGATAGCTGATATGTCCTCGACAATTCTGTCGCGGCCCCTTGATGTGTCGAAGTTCGGCATGATCTACGCAGGTGCCCAGAAAAACATTGGCCCCAGCGGGCTGGTCGTGGTCATTGTGCGTGAGGATATGCTGGGCGAGGCGCGTTCCAGCTGTCCGACCATGCTCGATTACACGGTGGCGGCGAAGAACGGGTCAATGTACAACACCCCGCCGACCTTCGGCTGGTATCTGGCTGGCCTGATCTTCAAATGGCTCAAGGAGCAGGGCGGTCTGGAAGCGATGGAGCAGATCAACAAGGTCAAGCAGCAGACCCTGTATCAGGCCATCGATTCCAGCGAGCTTTACAGCAACCCCATCAATCCGGCGGATCGCTCGTGGATGAACGTGCCTTTTCGCCTGGCAGATGACCGCCTGGACAAGCTGTTTCTGGCTGGCGCTGAAGAGCGCGGCCTGCTCAATCTCAAGGGTCATCGTTCCGTTGGTGGGATGCGTGCTTCGATATATAACGCCGTTTCCCAGCAGGCGGTCGATGCGCTGGTGGCCTATATGGCCGAGTTCGAAAAGCAACAGGGTTGATTGGCATGTCCGACGAAGACCAACTCAAGGCGCTGCGCAAGCGTATCGATTCGCTCGATGAAAAGATCCTTGAACTGATCAGCGAGCGTGCCCAGTGCGCGCAAACCGTTGCTCAGGTCAAACAGAAGTCGCTGCCTGCGGGCATCGAGCCGGTGTTCTATCGTCCAGAGCGTGAAGCCTGGGTGCTCAAACACATCATGGAACTGAACAAGGGGCCTCTGGATAACGAGGAGATGGCTCGGCTGTTCCGTGAGATCATGTCTGCCTGCCTGGCGTTGGAGCAGCCCCTCAAGGTGGCTTATCTGGGACCGGAGGGTACCTTTACCCAGGCGGCCGCGATCAAGCATTTTGGTCATTCGGTAATCAGCGTACCGATGGCGGCAATTGACGAAATCTTCAGGGAAGTCGCGGCTGGTGCTGTGCAGTTCGGCGTGGTGCCTGTGGAAAACTCCACGGAAGGTGCGATCAACCACACGCTGGACAGTTTTCTTGAGCACGATATGGTCATCTGTGGCGAGGTGGAGCTCCGTATCCACCATCACCTGCTGATCGGTGAGAATACCAAGACCGACAAGATCTCCCGCGTGTATTCCCATGCCCAGTCCCTTGCGCAGTGCCGCAAATGGCTGGACGCGCATTACCCGAACGTCGAGCGGGTTGCGGTTGCCAGTAATGCTGAGGCAGCCAAGCGGGTGAAGGGCGAGTGGAACTCCGCCGCGATTGCCGGTGACATGGCCTGCGAGCTTTACGGGTTGAGCAAGATTGCCGAAAAGATCGAGGATCGGCCGGACAATTCCACCCGTTTCCTGATCATCGGCAGCCAGATGGTGCCACCTACTGGTGACGACAAGACCTCGGTCATTGTCTCCATGCGCAACAAGCCAGGTGCGCTGCACCATCTCTTGCAGCCGTTCCATAATAACGGAATCGATCTGTCGCGGATCGAGACGCGTCCCTCACGCAGCGGCAAGTGGACTTACGTTTTCTTCATCGACTTCTTCGGTCACCAGCACGACCCTCTGATACGGGACGCGCTCGAGAAGATTAATGACGAATCCGTGGCGCTCAAGGTGCTGGGGTCGTATCCCAAGGCGGTACTTTAAAGGACAAGAGCTGCTGGAAGCGCGAAGCTGGAAGTCTTTAGCCGTCCGGTCTTCATTGTGTTTCCAGCTTTCAGCTTTCAGCTCAGCGGAGCGTTTAATGACCTGCGATTTTCTTGCCCTGGCTCAGCCAGGCGTGCAAAAGCTGTCCCCCTATGTTCCCGGTAAACCGGTAGAAGAGCTGGCCCGTGAGTTCGGGCTGCGGGCGGATGCCATCGTTAAACTGGCCAGCAACGAGAATCCGCTGGGGCCTAGCCCCATGGCGATTACGGCCATTCAAAGTGCACTGCCAGAGATGACCCGGTATCCCGACGGCAACGGCTTTGCGCTCAAACAGGCACTCTCGCAGCGCCTGGGTGTTACTCCTGCAATGATCACCCTGGGCAATGGCTCCAACGATATCCTCGAGTTAATCACCCGTGCCTTCGTGGGACCTCAGCATGAGGTGGTTTTCAGTGAGCACGCATTTGCCGTGTACCCGATTGTCACTCAGGCTGTAGGTGCGCAAGCAGTTGTCGTGCCGGCGAAGAGCTGGGGTCATGATCTGGACGCAATGGCATCGGCTATAACCCCGAAAACCCGTCTGGTATTCGTCGCCAATCCGAACAACCCCACTGGCACATGGATCGAAAAAGGCGAACTTGAGCGCTTTCTGGAGCGGGTGCCGGAACAGGTCATTGTGGTGCTCGACGAAGCCTATACCGAGTACGTCGAAACGACAGATGTTCCCAACGGTCTGGATTATCTCCAGCAGTATCCGAATCTGCTGGTGTCGCGCACATTCTCCAAAGCCTATGGTCTGGCCGCGTTGCGCGTGGGTTACGGTATCTGCCAGCCGGCGATAGCTGATGCAATGAATCGAGTGCGTCAGCCTTTCAATGTCAACACTCTGGCCCAGGCTGCGGCTTTGGCGACGCTGGCAGATGATGCTTATCTGGCCGAGAGTCGTCGTATCAATCGTGAGGGCATGGCCCAGCTGGAAGCCGGTTTTGCTGCGCTGAAACTGGATTGGATTCCTTCGCGGGGCAACTTTATTGCGGTTGATCTGGGCCGTGAGGCTGCGCCGATTTTCCAGGGGCTTTTACGCCAGGGTGTGATTGTGCGCCCGGTAGCCAACTACGGCATGCCTCAGCACTTGCGCGTTTCCATCGGCCTGCCTGACGAAAATCAGCGGTTTCTCGATGTGTTGAAGCAGGTCCTTCTGAATGGGTGATCCTGAACAACGGTCATATACCGCAGGCAAGCTCGGGCGTCTGGCAGTGGTGGGCCTGGGTCTGATCGGTGGGTCCTTTGCCAAGGGAATGCGTCAGTCGGGTCTGTGTGGCGAAGTGGTCGGTTATGACGCAGACCCGTTGGCGCGCAATCTGGCAGTACCAATGGGCGTTGTCGACAGTGTTTCCGTGGACCTGAAAGGGGCCGTGACCGGAGCCGACCTGATTATGTTGGCGGTGCCCATTCTGGCCATGGGAAAAGTGCTTGATGAGTTGGCCGCGATGGACCTCGGGCGAGCAGTCATTACTGACGTCGGCAGTACCAAGGGTGCGGTAGTGGCTGCGGTGGCCAAGGCATTCGGAGCAGTGCCCGCCAATTTCGTGCCCGGCCACCCTATTGCTGGCTCCGAGCGCAGTGGAGTAGAAGCGGCCAATGCGGAGCTGTTTCAACATCATAAAGTGATTCTGACGCCCCTGGAGCAAACTGATTTAACAGCCCTGGAGCAGGTAAGTGGGCTTTGGCACGCGTTGGGTGCGGATGTAGAACATATGGCGCTGGCCGATCACGATGAAGTGTTGGCCGCCACCAGTCACTTGCCTCACCTGTTGGCGTTTTCGTTGGTCGATACGTTGGCGTCGCGCAGCGAAAATCTCGAGATTTTCCGCTATGCCGCGGGGGGCTTTCGCGACTTTACCCGGATCGCTGCAAGCGATCCGACCATGTGGCGAGATATCTTTCTTGCCAATCAGGATGCCGTGCTGCGAAGCCTCGATGCCTTTACACGCGATCTGACGCGCCTGCGCACGGCAATAGAGGAAGGAGACGCAACAGCACTGTTGGGCGTCTTTACCCGGGCCAAATCGGCTCGAGAACATTTCAGCAATATTCTGGCCCGCAGGGCCTATGTGGAACCTATGCAGACTCAAGTCGTGAACTTTATTGCCAGTCCCGGTGGATGCGTGCAGGGCACGATCCGCGTACCAGGTGACAAATCCATCTCTCACCGTTCGATCATGCTCGGTTCGCTTGCCGAGGGTGTTACCGAAGTGGAGGGCTTTCTTGAGGGTGAAGACAGCCTGGCTACCCTGCAGGCCTTCCGTGATATGGGAGTGGTCATAGAAGGCCCGCACCATGGTCGGGTGACTATCAATGGCGTGGGGCTGCAGGGATTGCAGGCTCCGCCCGGCCCGCTCTACGTGGGTAACTCCGGGACCTCAATGCGGTTACTGTCCGGGCTGCTTGCCGGCCAGCAGTTCGACACGGTTCTGACTGGGGATATCTCCCTGTCCAAGCGCCCAATGGGTCGGGTTGCCAAGCCCTTGCGGGAGATGGGTGCGCGCATCGAGACCGGTGAAGACGGACGTCCGCCGCTGCATATTCAGGGCGATAGCCGCCTGGTTGGCATGGATTACAGCATGCCTATGGCAAGCGCCCAGGTGAAATCCTGTCTGCTACTGGCTGGACTGTACGCAACAGGTCGCACATCGGTTACCGAGCCTGCGCCGACCCGCGATCATACCGAACGCATGCTCAAGGGGTTTGGTTATCCGGTAGCAGTCGATGGCGCCACCGCAACCATCGAGCCGGGTTACAAGCTGACGGCATGCAAGATCGATGTGCCGGCGGATATTTCCTCTGCGGCTTTTTTCATGGTTGCCGCGAGCATTGCCGAGGGCTCCAATCTGCTGCTCCAGCATGTCGGTATTAATCCTACTCGAATCGGGGTGATCAATATCCTTCGCGAAATGGGTGGTGATATCACGCTGGAAAACGAGCGTGAAGTAGGTGGCGAGCCTGTGGCTGATATCCGGATCCGCTCAGCTCAGCTCAAGGGTATCGACATTCCTGTAGATCAAGTGCCATTGGCTATTGATGAGTTCCCGGTACTGTTCATTGCGGCTGCCTGCGCCGAGGGGCGGACTATCCTGCGGGGGGCAGAGGAGTTGCGGGTGAAAGAGTCGGATCGTATCCAGGTCATGGCCGACGGCCTGCAAACTCTGGGTATCAAGGCCGAGCCAACCCACGACGGCATTGTGATTGATGGGGGGCAGATGCAGGGTGGGACGGTTGACAGTCATGGCGATCACCGCATTGCGATGTCGTTCAGTGTCGCCTCGCTGCGCGCCAAGCACGATATTCACATCACCGATTGCGCCAATGTGGCGACATCATTCCCGGGCTTTGTGACGCTGGCCAGTTCGGTCGGCATCATGGTCCGGTTGGAGGAAAGCGTGTGACAGATCAAGCTATCCCGGTCATTACCATCGATGGACCCGGCGGCTCCGGCAAAGGCACAATCGCGGGCCTGGTTGCTGCGAAACTGGGCTGGAATCTCCTGGATTCCGGCGCTTTATATCGGTTGCTGGCGTTCGCTGCACAGAATCACGGTGTGGATCTGACCAATGAGGAATCGCTGAAGACGCTGGCCGCCCATCTGGACGTGCAGTTTCTGGCTGATAGCGGCAGCCGTGAGCAGCGCATCATTCTGGAGGGCGAGGAGGTCACCCGGGCGATCCGTACCGAAACCATGGGGACGGGTGCTTCGCAGGTCGCTGCAATACCGGTTGTACGCGAAGCGCTGCTGCAGCGACAGCAGGCATTTCGTGAATTGCCTGGTCTGGTGGCCGATGGTCGTGACATGGGTACAGTTGTCTTTGCCGACGCGGACCTGAAGATTTTTCTTACTGCCAGCCCCCACATCCGGGCTGACCGCCGCCACAAGCAGTTGCTCGAAAAAGGCGAAGATGCTAATCTGGCGAGTCTTCTCGATGAGATTTTGGCACGGGATGAGCGCGATATGAATCGCAGCGTGGCGCCCTTGCGTCCTGCTGATGACGCTATCGTGCTTGATTCGACCAGCTTGTCGATTGAAGAAGTACTTGAAGAAGTTCTGTCGGAAGCGCGCAAACGCAACCTGCAGGGCTGATCAGGGCATCCGCTGCCGGAAAACCAGCCTGGCCGGCAACGGGCATTTAATAATCAACCCACATCAGCTGGTGATGTGGCGGGTACGTTTGCTGCAGGGCGCGCGATACAAGCGGCCAGGCGGTTGCTGCCTTTATAACCATTTACAGGATTCCAAATGAGCGAAAGCTTTGCCGAACTTTTTGAAGAAAGTCTAGTATCCCTCGACATGCAGCCGGGTTCCATCATCACCGGTATCATCGTGGACATCGACTCCGATTGGGTCACAGTTCACGCTGGTCTGAAGTCTGAAGGTGTCATCCCCCGTGAGCAGTTCCTGAATGATCAGGGCGAGCTGACGATCAAAGTGGGTGATGAGGTTCACGTTGCACTGGAAGCCGTTGAAGACGGTTTCGGTGAGACCAAACTTTCCCGTGAGAAGGCCAAGCGTGCTGAATCCTGGAAAGTCCTCGAAGCAGCTTTCGCCGCAGAAGAAATCGTCAAGGGTGTTATCAACGGCAAGGTCAAAGGTGGCTTTACCGTCGACGTCAACACTATCCGCGCGTTCCTGCCAGGCTCGCTGGTCGACGTTCGCCCTGTGCGCGACACCACGCACCTGGAAGGCAAGGAACTGGAATTCAAGGTCATCAAGCTTGACCAGAAGCGCAACAACGTTGTCGTTTCCCGTCGTGCCGTCCTCGAAGCCGAGAACAGTGCTGAGCGCGAAGCCCTGCTGGAAACCCTGCAGGAAGGCCAGGTTGTCAAAGGTATCGTCAAGAACCTCACAGATTACGGCGCATTTGTCGATCTGGGCGGCGTAGATGGCCTGCTGCACATCACCGACATGGCATGGAAGCGTATCAAGCATCCTTCCGAGATCGTCAATGTTGGCGACGAGATCGACGTCAAAGTGCTGAAGTTCGACCGCGAGCGCAACCGCGTTTCTCTGGGTCTGAAGCAGCTGGGCGAAGATCCATGGGTCGCTATCACT
>NZ_CAXBOV010000017.1:0-100023 GCF_963977355.1 uncultured Halopseudomonas sp.
CCCAGAGACGGAATCGAACCGCCGACACGAGGATTTTCAATCCTCTGCTCTACCAACTGAGCTATCTGGGCAACGGGGCGCTATTAAACGGTTTAAGGCCTTTGCTGTCAAGCGGCTGTACCAATTATTTGCCATTCTTTCAGCTGCTTACCGGACAGTCATTCGGCTGGAGGTACGTAGCCATCCGCCTGGGCGTAATCTTCACCGGCGAGAAACTTGTCCATCTCCCCCTGCAGAAAGCGACGATCCTCGGCATCCATCATGTTCAGACGGCGCTCATTGATCAGCATGGTCTGGTGAGCCTGCCATTCATCCCAGGCCTTCTTCGAGACATCGTTGAATATGGCTTCGCCCTTGGCACCCGGGTAAGGCGGCCGGTCAAGGCCTGGCAGTTCCTGTTGGTATTTACGACACATCACCATACGGGTCATGGGCGATCCTCCTCAATGAGTTCAGATAATCAGTTCGACCCGCTGGAGCAGCTTCTTGACCGGTGCTGCCAGTCCCAGACGGGAGGGTTGGCGCAGGTTATACCAGACCTGCCCGCTCTCGGCCACGCCATGCCCCTGCTCGACCCTCAATAGCAGCGGTTGAATATCCAGATGGAAGTGGCTGAAGGTGTGACGCAGAGGCTCCAGCAACTCGGGCTCCGCAGCCTGCCAGCCTTCGCGTGCAATCAGGACTTCGAGCTGTGCAAGGTCGTCCATTTGCGGAGGACACCATAGCCCTCCCCACAGGCCACTGTCAGGCCGGCGTTGCAGCCATATATCGCCTTGGGGATTGACCACCAGAGGCATCAGGCACTGCCGCACAGGAATGGCCTTGCGCGGCCGCGAATGCGGATAGGCTGTTGGGGTACCAAGCATCCGCGCCTGACAGCCGGCTTGCAGCGGGCAAAGAAGGCAGGACGGCTTACTACGCGTACAGAGGGTGGCTCCCAGATCCATCATTGCCTGGGTGTAGTGGTTTACCCGAGAGTGAGGGGTGTGGCTATCAGCTATAGCCCACAGCCTGTCATGTACCGCCTTTTCGCCCGGCCAGCCCTGCACTGCATGAAAACGCGCCAACACCCGCTTGACGTTGCCGTCGAGGATCGGCGCGCGCAGCCCCATACTCAGACTGGCAATCGCGCCAGCCGTGGACGGCCCGATACCGGGCAGGTCAACCAGGCCAGGCAAATCCCTGGGAAACTCCCCGGCGTATTCATCTACCACCCGCTTGGCCGCCTTGTGCAGATTACGTGCCCTGCTGTAATAGCCAAGGCCGGTCCACAGATGCAACACCTCATCGGCAGGAGCCGCAGCCAGCGCCTGAACATCCGGCATTGCGCGCATGAACCGCTCATAGTACGGAATAACCGTGGCTACCTGGGTCTGCTGCAGCATGATCTCCGATACCCAGACACGGTAGGGAGACATATCCTGCTGCCAGGGCAGATCCTTGCGGCCGTGCAGGTCGTACCAATCCAGCACGGCTTCGGCAAAGGTTTGCTCGCTCACTGACCGAACAAGCCTCGGAGCGCATCGCGAACCGCAGGCGCCTGCTCATCCAGTTTTTCTTCGATCTTGCTACCGAGCTTGCGCTTGGCTTCGTTGCCCAACAGCTGGCCAGCAAGCTGGGTAACAGCTTCGGTATCGACCCCACAACTGCTCGCCGCGTTGTGCAAATAGCCACTGCAGCGGATCGGCCATTCCACGCCAACATAACGCTCGTTGACCCGGCAAGCGGAGTCCGGCATCTCGACGTTATCACCCTTGAGTACCAGCCCCAGACGATAGTCCAGACGCTGCGTAGGCAGGACAATCTCGCCGCGACTCTTGGCGGTGATGCCGGGCAGATCGGCCACCAGATTCTCATTTACGACGGTGCCATCCACAATGCGAAAGTTGCCCTTTAGAGCGCTGAACGGCGTATTTTCCGAGCCCACGGGGGCCCCGAGGGATTCCCGATTAACCAGCGCAATTGCCTGACAGAGCTTCTGCTCGAGATTGATTCCCAATAAAGCACCATCGCTTACATCAAAGCTGGACTGTCCATTCAGACTGGACATCCATTGCAGCATGCTGTTGCCCGTCGCGCGCACGTCCAGGTCAAGGTCGATGACACCGCGCAACTGATGTGCGACGTCATAGGCCTCCTGAATTGCCATGGAGTCCATGCCTGTGAGCTTTTTCTTCGCGCTCAGCGTCACCGGGCGTGTGCGTGCATCTAGCTGCCCGGTCGCAGCAAATTTGCCATTGAATACACCACCCTCGAACTGAGTGAGCCTTACCAGGCCGTCGCGGGCCTGAACAGCGACTTTCAAGGGCCTGATAACCTGTTCGGTCAGAATGACTTCCTGCATATCCAGGCTGCCATCCACATCCAGGCCAGCAATCAGCCCCAGCGGTAGCACTGGCTCATCGCTCCAGGCTATTGGCGTGGACTCCGACTTGCTGCCCCCACTTGAACCCACAGGCTCCTTGGCCGCTGCCTCATCAACCGGTGGCAGGTAACCATCAAGATCAAGCCGATTGCCGGCAAGTCGAAAGCGCAGCGCCTGACGTTCGAAATCCACCAACCCCATATTGCCGTCGAACTTGTTGCCATCGACCTCTAACTGCAGGTCTTCAAGCATGAGGCTGTTTGCCGAGCCTGCCAGATTCGCGCCCAGAGACACAGCCTCCAGGGCACGCGGATTCGACGTTTCCGGCACTTCCTGCCCAAGGGCTTCGATCAGTGAGCGGGCATCGAATGTCGCAACATCCAGCCTGCCGACCAATTGCATATCCTGGTCCAGCTGTGTCGCTTTGATCGTTCCCGTTGCGCGCAGGTCTGCCAGAGAGAGACGAACCTGTTTGAGCTCTGCAATCTGGGCAGCCAGGTCGACGACGCTATCGGCCTGCAACTGCAGTGAGACGGCCCTTCCGGAAAAGGGTGCACCGCTGGCGTCGAGCTTGAGATTGATGGCATCGAACTGGTAGCGCTCCAGTCCGAGATCGAACTGCGCAACGGTCTGCAGGTCGATCCGCATCCGCAAGGCGGGCTGCTCAGTCGTCAACAAGCCAATGAAGGCGACATCGAATGGCTGCCCCTCAACCAGCGCACCAGTCTCCAGATTGACATCACTTAATTGCACGCTCTGGCCGGTTTGCCGATCCTCGTAAAGCACTTGAGCGTTGGTGATATTGACGCTCTGAACAGCAATATCGAGCTCTTGACCCTGATCACCACCTGACCCTGCGGAATCCGCTCCAGCTCCAGCTCCAGCTTCAGCCTGTTCCTTGCTCTGCGGGCCAACCGTTTCCCAGTTACCCCGGCCATCCGCATCTCTGATCAGGTTGAGGCTCACGTTATTGAGGATGACATCGCTGAAGCGCAGCTCCCGGCGCAGCAGTGGCAGCACCTCCACCCCGAGACCCAGACTACCTACCTCGGCCAGCGCGAGGTCGGGCTGATCAACCGGCGCGACGCCCACCTGTTCGAGCTCTATTCCCAACCATGGGAACAGGGACCAACCAATATCGCCGCCAAGAGTCAGCTCGACATTCGCTTTTTCACGCGCGATTTCGCGAATATTGTCCTTGTAATCATTGGGGTCGAATATTCGGGTCAGGAAAAATAGCAAAGCGACGGCGAGCAACAGCACGCCGAAGACAACCAGTCCCAGGACCTTGGCAAGCGCTTTCATGGGTGTTCCTTGTAAGCAGTTTGGGCCGTCTGGCCCTTTGTCATAGGGTAGAGCTTGTCGAGACGCATAGCCACTTCCCTGGCCAATGCCAGGCTTGCGGTCAGGCCAGGCGACTCTATGCCGAACAATTGGATCAATCCCTCCATTCCATGCTCTCGATGATCCTGTATGACGAAGTCGGCTGGCGCCTCGCCCGGCCCGCTGAGCTTGGCCCGCACACCGGCATAGCCTGGCACCAGCCGGTCCGGCTTACAGCCTGGCCAATAGCGCTGGATAGCTCGGGCAAAGCCGTCGACCAGCCCGTCTTCGACGCTGTAATCGATCTGCTGCAGATATTTTACGTCGGGCCCGAAGCGCACCTGGCCAGCCAGATCCAGTGTGGCGTGCACACCCAAGCCAGCTGTATTAGCCGCAGGCATGGGATAGACCAGGTGACTGAACGGCGAGTTCCCGCTGTAGGCCAGATAGCGTCCCTGACACAAATGCAACGCAGGGACGGTGTTACCGGGTAGATCCTGGACGCCAGCAGCCAGTTGCTGGGCAAATACGCCGCACGCGTTGATCAGATAACGACAACTCAGACTGAATGGCTCCCCTGCGCTAGTGCCCTCC
The DNA here is from genome assembly GCF_963977355.1 of uncultured Halopseudomonas sp. Classification (NCBI taxonomy): domain Bacteria; kingdom Pseudomonadati; phylum Pseudomonadota; class Gammaproteobacteria; order Pseudomonadales; family Pseudomonadaceae; genus Halopseudomonas; species uncultured Halopseudomonas sp. Next base: position 4,283 of record NZ_CAXBOV010000017.1, read on the forward strand.
AGGCAGAATCCTCCGGCAACAGGCACTACCCGCTGGACCTGCGTTCGGTAACTGACCGACCCACCAGCTGCCTGCAAGGAAGCCTCCAGCGATTGCATCAGCGCATGACTATCAACAATACCGGTCAGGGGTGAATAAAGACCTGCGACCGCCCTTACTTCAGGCTCGATCCGCACCACCTCGTCAGCATCCAGCCACTCCAGCCGCGTACCGCTGGCTGCAGCATTGGCGTGCAGCGCTCGCAAAGCCGGCACCTCTGCTTCCTCAACCGCCACCAGAAGTTTGCCAATACGCCGATGCGGTACCCCGTGCTCTGCACACCAGGAGTACAAGAGATCACGACCCTCCACGCACAGCCTGGCCTTGAGCGATCCAGGCCGATAGTACAAGCCCGCGTGAATCACTTCGCTGTTGCGGCTGGACGCGTGCTGCCCGGACCAGGCTTCCTGCTCAAGCACTAAAACATCATGCCCGGCCGCGGCCAGTCTCTGCGCTATCGCCAGGCCCACCACTCCGGCACCTACAACCACTGTCTGCATATCGGTCATTGCGTTATTCTGCCCTGACTCGGATTCGGGGAGAAGAGCCATCGACCCCATACACACAAGCAATCAGTACGCGGTAGCCCCTCGCACTGCCTACACGTATAATGCCCACCCTTGATAGATCACACAGCGGAGAAACAGCCATGGCTGAGCGCAAGGCAAGCGTCGAGCGCAACACTCTGGAAACCCAGGTCAGAGTCGACATCAACCTGGATGGCACCGGGCAGTCGGACTTCGACATCGGTGTTCCCTTTCTGGAGCATATGCTTGACCAGATCGCCCGGCACGGGCTGATCGATATGAGCATCAAATCCCGTGGCGACCTGCATATCGATGACCACCACACGGTGGAAGACGTCGGTATTACCCTGGGCATGGCGTTTGCCAAGGCCGTGGGTGACAAGAAAGGGCTGCGCCGCTATGGCCATGCGTACGTTCCGCTGGACGAGGCGCTGTCACGCGTGGTTATCGACTTCTCCGGACGACCCGGACTGCACATGCATGTGGATTTCACCCGCGCCAGCGTGGGTGGTTTTGACGTGGACCTGTTTGGTGAGTTCTTCCAGGGTTTCGTCAATCACTCGCAAACCACTGTGCATATCGACAACCTGCGTGGCGTGAACACTCACCACCAGATCGAAACAATCTTCAAGGCCTTTGGCCGGGCGCTGCGTATGGCGGTAGAAGAAGATCCGCGCATGAGCGGCATGATGCCTTCTACCAAAGGGTGTCTGTAACTCATGGCTGGAGGTCAGGTAGCAGTAATCGACTACGGCATGGGCAACCTGCACTCGGTCGCCAAGGCTCTGGAGCAGGTGGGTGCAACCCGCGTGCAGGTGACCAGTGACCCGCAAATCATCATGGCGGCCGACCGGGTTGTGCTGCCAGGTGTGGGCGCCATCCGCGACTGCATGAGTGAGCTGCGTCAGCTGGGCCTGGACACGGTCGTTCGCGATGTCGTGCGCGAAAAGCCCCTTATGGGGATCTGCGTCGGCATGCAGATGCTGCTCGAACACAGCGAAGAAAACGGCGGTGTGGAGGGTCTCGGCCTGATCCCCGGCAAGGTAAGCTTCTTTGGTAATGAGCTGTACGATGGCGAGCAGCGCCTGAAGGTGCCCCACATGGGCTGGAACCAGGTCAAGCAGACTATTGATCACCCCATGTGGCACCGCATCGAACAGGATGCGCGCTTCTATTTCGTGCACAGCTATCACGCTCAGCCGCAGCGTCACACCCATGTAGCAGGCCGATGCCATTACGGCGCCGACTTTGCTGCCGCATTGATTCAGGACAACCTGTTTGCCACCCAGTTTCACCCGGAAAAAAGCCACACCAATGGCCTGCAATTGCTGCAGAATTTTCTGGCATGGGACGGACGCTGGTAAAACCACCTGCGGCAAGCAGGCCGCGCCACTTTACTGGATTTAAGCTCGCGGCTTGATGCTTGCGGCTTCCCCACACTGATCAGGACATTATCGCGATGCTTATCATTCCCGCTATTGATCTCAAGGACGGCGCCTGCGTCCGTTTGCGTCAAGGTCTGATGGACGACGCCACGGTATTTTCCGATGACCCTGTGGCGATGGCCGCAAAGTGGGTAAAGGCCGGCTGTCGCCGCCTGCACCTGGTTGACCTGAACGGCGCATTCGAGGGCAAGCCAGTCAATGGTGAGGTTGTGACGGCTATAGCCCGCGCCTACCCGGACCTGCCTATTCAGATAGGCGGCGGTATCCGCTCCCTGGACACCATCGAGCACTACGTGCGCGCTGGCGTCAGCTACGTCATCATCGGCACCAAGGCAGTCAAGCAACCTGAATTTGTTGCCGAAGCCTGCAAGGCATTCCCGGGCAAGGTAATTGTCGGACTGGACGCGAAGGACGGTTTCGTAGCCACCGACGGCTGGGCGGAGGTGAGCAGCGTGCAGGCAGTGGATCTGGCGCGACGCTTTGAAGCGGACGGCGTATCGGCGATCGTCTATACCGATATAGCAAAGGACGGCATGATGCAGGGTTGCAATCTGGAAGCCACCGCTGCGCTCGCCAACGCCACTTCCATCCCGGTTATTGCTTCAGGCGGCATCCATCACCTGGGTGATATCCAGGCGTTGCTGGACGCTGGCGCGCCGGGCATCATCGGCGCCATTACCGGCCGTGCAATATATGAAGGCACGCTGGACGTCGCAGAGGCGCAAGCGCTGTGCGACAAACAGACTTCAAGCGGTAAGCCGTAAGCTGGAAGCAGCTGAACCTGCTGGTCTGATTATCAATAGTGGCCCAGCTCCGCGCACGCAGTGGTTAATCAGTACCAACTAATTCAGGCTTCAAGCTTAGCGCTTCAAGCCAAAATCGATTTTCGGAGTTCCAATGGGTCTCGCCAAACGCATCATCCCCTGCCTGGACGTCGACAACGGTCGTGTCGTCAAGGGTGTGCAATTTGAAAACATCCGTGATGCCGGCGATCCGGTCGAGGTTGCGCGGCGCTACAACGAGCAGGGTGCGGATGAAATCACCTTCCTCGATATCACTGCCAGCCACCAGGAGCGGGACACCACCTTGCATACGGTGGAGCGCATGGCCAGCCAGGTGTTCATTCCGTTAACTGTCGGTGGCGGTGTACGCACGATTCAGGACATACGCAACCTGCTCAACGCCGGTGCCGACAAGGTATCAATCAATACCGCAGCGGTATTCAATCCCGAATTTGTTGGGGAGGCAGCAGACCGCTTCGGCTCCCAATGCATCGTGGTGGCTATCGATGCCAAGCGAGTATCGGATGAGGGTGCCACCCCGCGCTGGGAAATCTTTACCCACGGCGGACGCAAGCCGACCGGACTGGACGCGGTAGAGTGGGCGTTCAAGATGCAGGAGCTAGGCGCAGGTGAAATTCTGCTGACCAGCATGGATCAGGACGGCATGAAGAACGGTTTCGATCTGGGGGTCACTCGAGCGATCAGTGACAGGTTGCATATTCCGATAATCGCCTCCGGCGGGGTCGGCAATCTGCAGCACTTGGCTGATGGTGTGCAACTAGGCGGTGCCGATGCGGTACTGGCTGCGAGCATCTTTCATTTTGGCGAATATTCGATTGCCGAGGCCAAGCAGTACATGGCTGATCGCGGCATTGAAATGCGTCTCTGATCTGTCCACCAGAGACGCCTCCTGAAGCGTTAGCCCCTGGCGCGGGAGATATTCAAACCCTTGAGCAGATTGAGCGCCTGATTCAACTGATAGTCAGCATCCTGGGGGCGCTCAGGTGCGTCGGGCTTGCGTACGGTGGGCCGCTCGACACCTGATTCGTTGGATAGGTGGCCCGCCAGATCAGCCTCGCGAAACCCCATTTCCGCCTCTTCCCTGGTCAGTTTGGCCTGCTCGACCTTGATATCCGGCTCGATACCCTGCGCCTGAATAGAGCGGCCGTCGGGGGTGTAGTAGAGGGCGGTTGTGAGCTTGAGCGCACGGTCGTTATTGAGCGGCAACACCGTCTGTACTGAGCCCTTGCCGAAGGTGTTGGTACCCATGATGACCGCACGACCATGATCCTGTAGTGCGCCGGCCACAATTTCGGAAGCCGAAGCCGAGCCGCCGTTAATCAGGACCACCATCGGTACACCCACACTCGGATCATTACTGGTGGCCGAAAAGCGCAGTTCCGAGTTGCTCAGCCGACCCTTGGTATAGACGATCAAGCCTGAATCCAGAAAGCTGTCAGCCACTTCCACGGCTGCCTGCAGCACGCCGCCGGGGTTATTGCGCAGATCCAGAACCAGCCCCTTGAGGCCGCCGGCGGAATTCAGCTTCTCCAGTTCACGGCGCACCTCGTCACCGGTGTTGACCTGGAACTGCGTGAGCCGCATGTAGGCGTAACCCGGATCCAGTTGCTCGGAGCGCACACTGGCCACCTTGACCACCGCACGCTCAAGCTCCACCTCGAATGGACGTCCCTCGTCACGAATCACGGTAAGCGTGATGCTGGTGCCCGGCTCGCCGCGCATTTTTTCCACTGCATCCATGATGGTCAATCCCTTGACCGGCTCACCATCAATCTTGACGATCAGGTCACCCGCTTCGATACCTGCGCGAGCGGCAGGCGTATCATCGATGGGCGAAATCACCTTGATGAAACCGTCCTCCTGGCCCACTTCGATACCCAGGCCGCCAAACTGCCCGCTGGTCGCATCCTGCAGGCCACGGAACGCTTCTGGCTCCAGGTAGGCCGAGTGGGGATCGAGCCCGTCGAGCATTCCACGAATCGCGTTCTCCAGCAGAGTCGCATCATCGACCGGCTCTACATAGGCCGTGCGAATACGCTCCATCACCTCGACGAAGGTCCGTAACTCGTTGAGAGGTAGAGGAGCAGAGGGAATCTGCTCCTGTGCCGGCACGGCCGCAGGTGCAGATGTTTCCTGGGCCTGCACCGGCCCAACAACAAATGCCAGGCTGATGCAGGCGGCAAGCAAGGTACGCACAGCGGTCATTGATATCTCCCAACACAGGGCTTATTAACGAACTAGGACAGGAAACGCACTTGCAGTATATGGCCGCGCCGGCACTTCACCCAGACAGCATACACCAGGCCGCAGGGTCCAGTGCACGGCCCTGGTGGCGAATTGCAAAATACAAGGCGGGCGAACTGAGCCCCCCGCTGGCGCCCACAGTTGACACGGCTTCACCGGGTTGCACCCAGGTGCCAACGTCCTTCAGAACGCTCTGATTATGGCCGTAAAGACTAAGGTATCCACTACCGTGATCCAGTATTACCAGCAACCCCGAGCCACGCAGCCAGTCGGCAAAGACGACCCGCCCCCCGTGAACCGCGTGCACGGCAGTACCCTGTGAAGCGCCTATCAACAGCCCATCCCATTTCAGCCGCGCATCCCCCCCTCGCTGACTGCCATATCGCGCCTGAATCGGTCCCTTGACCGGCAACGGCAGCTTGCCCTTGGCACCGGCAAAAGGCAGGCTTCCAGCTGGAGTGGGAATACTGGTAATGGTTTCATCGATGGACTTGATAAGCTTTTCCAGGCCTGCACGCTCGGCCTGAGCAGTTTCCAGCTTCTCATTCTGACTGCGACTCTTGCCCTGCAGGCTTGCAAGCAGGCCGGTACGCGCTGTCTGCTGGGACTGCAGCTCCCTGGCATTGGACGCCAGCTGCTCACGACGCTCCTCGAGCAATGCCTGCTGCTCGACGATCTGCGCGCTGGCCTGCTGTATCTGCTCCAGGGTATCGGTATAGCGGTTTACTTCTGCCACTCGGGCACGGCTCATATACTGGTAATAGTGCACCATGCGCGCCATACGTGCCGGGTCGTCCTGATTAAGCAGCATCTTCAGGTAGTCCTGCTCCCCGGCCATGTACGCTGCACGCGCCTGCTTGGCGATCTGGTCCTGCTGCCCGGTCAGGGCGACCTGCAGACTGGCGGCCTGCTCCCGCAGCCCGCGAACGCGGGTTTCACCCTCGCGAATCTTCTGCTCGATCTGCTCGCTTTCCCGCTGCAGCCTGCCAATCTCACTTTCGCTACGCTTGAGCTGAGACTCCAGGCCGGACATCTCCTGCTCGAAGCTCTCGAGCATTTTTTTCAGTCGGGCTATTTCGGCCTCGGTCTGCTTCAGCTCGGCTCTTGCCTCACGGGAGTCGGTTTGCGTCTCTTGCCCCACAGAGGGAGCGGCATACACAAGTGCCGCCAGTAATGCAGCGGCGCAACACTGCTGGGAAAGTATGCGCAACGGCCGGAGCTTGAACATGTCGAGGTCTCAGGATTTCAATGTCAAAATCGAGCGTCCCGTCATTTCAGCGGGTTGGGGCAGGCCCAGCAAGGTCAGCATGGTCGGCGCCACGTCGGAGAGTATTCCGCCCTCACGCATACTGACTTGCCGAGGACCTACGTACACGAAGGGCACAGGTTCGCAGGTATGCGCGGTGTGCGCCTGCCCCGTGTCGTGGTCGGACATTTTCTCGACATTACCGTGGTCCGCCGTAATCAATGCTTCACCACCCACCCGCGATAGCGAATCGCATATACGGTTTATACAAGCATCAAGACACTCAACGGCCTTGACCGCAGCGTCAAAATCACCGGTATGCCCGACCATGTCACCGTTGGCGTAATTGACTATAATCACGTCATAACGCTGCTGATCAATTGCTTCGACAATACGGTCTGTAACCTCTGGCGCGCTCATTTCCGGCTGCAGGTCGTAGGTTGCCACCTGCGGTGAAGGCACCAGAATACGCTCTTCCCCTGCGAAAGGTTCTTCGCGGCCGCCAGAGAAGAAAAAGGTCACGTGGGCATATTTTTCCGTTTCCGCAATCCGCAGCTGGGTTTTGCCCTGACTGGCCAGATATTCGCCAAGTACGTTATCCAGCGAAGCGGGTGGGTAAGCGCAGGGAGCCGGAATATCGGCTGCGTACCGGGTCAGCATGACGAAACCTGACATCTGCAATTGACGCTGGCGAGTAAAGCCCTTGAAATCAGGTTCAACAAAAGCGCGACTCAGCTCACGGGCGCGATCAGCCCGAAAATTCATGAACACCACCGCATCGCCGTCGGCAACCGGTGCGGGCTCGCCAATGCGTGTGGCTTTGACGAACTCGTCGTTTTCCCCTCGTTCATAGGCTGCAAGCAAAGCATCCTGGGTGTTCGCCGCAGCAAACTGCGCGTCACCATCAACGATCAGGTTGTAGGCCGACTCCACGCGCTCCCAGCGGTTATCACGATCCATCGCGAAGTAACGGCCGATCAGCGTTGCAGTACGCCCCTTACCGAGGCGCTGGTAGGCCTGTTCAAGCAATTGGAGGGATGGTTCGGCACTGCGTGGCGGCGTATCGCGACCATCCAGGAAAGCGTGCACATAAATCTTTTCGGCTCCACGGCGTGAGGCCAAATCGACCATTGCCACCAGGTGGTCCTCGTGACTATGCACACCACCGGGCGACAGCAGCCCCATGATGTGGACCGCTCCACTCGTGGCAACAGCCTTGTCGACCGCCTCACAAATCGCCGGATTTTCATAGAAGTCGCCATCGGCAATCGACTTGGTTACCCGGGTAAAGTCCTGATAAACCACTCGGCCAGCACCGAGATTCATGTGACCAACTTCTGAATTACCCATCTGGCCATCAGGCAGCCCCACATCCATACCCGAGCCGGACACCAGCGTGTGGGGGGCCTGTGTCCACAGCTTGTCCCATACAGGGGTGCGGGCGGCCATGATGGCGTTGGAATCGGGCGATTCACTATGGCCGAAGCCATCAAGAATCATCAGAACCAGGGGTTTGGGGGCATCTGTCATGAAAGCAACTCACAAATATTTGAATGATCCGATACCAGCCCGGGCCGCATAAAGCCCAGGCAGACGCGATGTTCACAGTCTACTGCGACGACACCGGCCTGTCATGCTGCAACGCCAAGCCCCGCGCACCATTCGGCAGGGATGGTTCTGCCACCGCCGCCTGCTGTGTATACTGGCGAACTTTATTTAGCCGGAAGTACTCGCATGCAACGCGTTATCGATTTTTTTACCCAGTTCGCCGAGTTTCTCGGCAATCATCCGTTTCTGGCGGTCGCCTTTCTGGTAGTGGTGACTTTGCTGATCGTCACTGAAGGCCGCAAAGCCGGCAAGACCGTTTCCACTCAGCAGGTAACCACCATGATCAATCGCGAGAACGCCGTGGTCGTCGACCTGCGTTCCAAGAAGGATTATGCCGCTGGTCATATCGTGGATTCGATCAACATCCCGTACGACAGCCTGAATACTCGCCTGGGCGACCTGGACAAATACAAGGGACGCCCAATCATTCTTACCTGCGCGAGCGGTCAGCACGCCGGATCCTGCGCCAAGCAGATCAAGGCAGCTGGACACGACAACGTCAGCCGCCTCAGTGGCGGCATGAGCAGCTGGCGCGCCGACAGTCTTCCCGTGGTGAAATAACATGCCCGAAGTAACGATTTACAGCAGCAACTACTGCCCTTTCTGCATCCGCGCCAAGCAATTGCTGGACGCAAAGGGCGTCAAGTACAACGAAATTCGCGTCGATGGCCAGCCAAAGGTGCGTGCAGCAATGACTCGCCTGGCCGGCGGCGCGACCTCCGTGCCACAGATCTGGATTGGCGAGACCCATGTCGGCGGTTGCGATCAGTTGCAAGCGCTGGAACGCTCCGGCAAGCTCGACGGCATGCTCTCCATCTGAGCCCCCCTTAACAAGACCACAATACAAGGACCTATCATGGCCGAAGAAAATCAGAACAGCCAGGGCGCCAACGGCGCTGCAGACCAGCAGCCTCAGGTGCAGTTCACGCTGCAACGTATTTATGTGAAGGATCTGTCCTTCGAATCGCCCAAGGCGCCCGCGGTGTTTCAGTCCCAGTGGAATCCCCACGTCAATCTGGATCTGAACACCCGCCACAGCGAGCTGCAGGAAGGTGTTCACGAGGTAGTACTCAGTCTGTCTGCCACCGTTACCAATGGCGAAGACGACGTAACTTTCATTGCCGAAGTCCAGCAGGCTGGTATCTTCGCAATCAGCGGCCTTGATGAAGCGGGCATGCGCCACACCCTCGGCGCTTTCTGCCCGAACATCCTGTTCCCCTATGCGCGCGAAGCGATAGACAACCTGGTTTTGCGCGGTAGTTTCCCTCCCCTGATGCTGTCCCCGGTCAACTTCGACGCCTTGTTTGCCCAGGCAGAACAGCGCCGCATGGCAGAAGCTGCCGAAAGTAACTGAGTCCCGCATTCAGCCGCCTATGGTTGAAGCGACGCGTGCCGTGAGATTCTGATTGCGGCACGTGTCGGGGCCATCCCCGCACGCTTATTACCCTGCGTTGTTACAACCCCATCCTGCCACCTGCTTGTCAGCCCGCACGCCTTGATCTACTGTATTTCGCCTGCCAACTCGAACAGACGGAACCTTCATGGCCCTACCTGCCTCCCGCCCCCTGTATCTGCTTGCTCTGATCGCATGCGTCTTATTGATGGGTGTCGCGCTCTACCTTGAACATGTAGTTGGGCTGATACCTTGCCCGTTATGCATTATCCAACGCGTACTGCTTATTCTGGCTGGCCTCGTTTGCCTGGCCGGCCTGATACATCATCCGCGCGCAGAGCTGCCGTCCCGCAGGCCCGTTGCCGCTCGCCTATACGGCCTCGGCGTGAGTTTCTTTGCCATTCTTGGCGCTGCCGTGGCCGGTCGCCAGGTCTGGCTCCAGCACCAACCATCCGACCAGCTACCATCCTGCCTGCCAAGCCTGGATTACATGATTGACGTTCTGCCCCTGCAGGACATCATGCACATGCTTTTCAACGGCACCGCCGACTGCGCAAAGGTGGATTGGACCTTTCTCGGACTGAGCATTGCCGAAGGCACCCTGCTCGCCTTTATCGCATTCAGCCTGTTCGGCCTGACCCAACTTTTTCGCAGCACCGACTGAAATGGAGACCCTATGCGTCTGATTATCGCTTTTGTTTGTGCTCTGGTACTGGCCGGCTGTGCAAGCCCCGATGCGGAGCATTACGCCAACGACACGCCGGAGTTGCGCCTGCAGGATTACTTTGATGGTGACCTGGAAGCCTGGGGTATGTTCCAGAAACGCAATGGCGAAGTCGTCAGGCGCTTCCATGTGCGCATGGTGGGCAGCTGGGAAGGCGACACTGGCGTACTCGACGAATACTTCACCTATGCTGATGGCACTAATGAGCGTCGTGTATGGACGCTGGTGAAACAACCTGACGGCACCTGGCGCGGTACCGCCGACGATGTGGAAGGCGAAGCTGTGGGAGTAGTATCCGGGAATGCCTTTCACTGGCGCTATACACTTCAGCTCAAGGTTGATGACGCTACCTGGCTGGTCGACTTCGATGATTGGATGTATCTGATCGATGACAAGGTCATGCTAAACCGCGCGAAGATGTCAAAATGGGGTGTCGAGCTTGGCCAGGTTACCCTGAGTTTCATCAAGCCTTGATGCCGGGACCTAGGCTGACCTATGCTGTCCTACCACAAGGGATTGATGCCGCCTGGCTTCGACCCAATCAGCCAATTGCAAGTAGAGGTGGATCATGCTGGAGAGCTGCACAACAGCCCAGGAACGTTGGGGCGGTGTACATAAACTGATTGATCGCTGGCTTGCAGAACGCAAGCAACTGGTCAAGCAGTACACCCAGTTGCGCGAAGCTGCCGAAACCGGCAAGGCGAGCGACGCCACCCTTGAGTCCTTCTGCGACATTCTTGTGGATTATGTATCCGCAGGTCACTTCGAAGTCTATGAGCAATTGATCCGCGAAGCTGAGGCGTTTGAAGACCAGGGTGGTCTGGCCTTGGCGCGCCAGGTATATCCCCGCATAGAAACCATCACGCAGAGCGCAGTCGAGTTCAATGATCTTTACGGCAGAGCCGGATCGGATGACGACATGGAACAGATGCACGACCGTCTGCTGCGTCTTGGCGGTCTGCTCCATGAACGCTTCGAGCTCGAAGACTGCCTTATTGAAGTATTGCATACCGCCCACCAGGACATACTCAGCGCAAGCTGAGCGCTACGGAGCTTGATGTGACAAGCAAAGAGAAAGACAACGGAAAGCAATCCTCCTCCGTCATAACCCCACTGCACTTGCTGCAAACGCTTACCCGCACGCTGAACGAGCATCTTGCCGACGCGTGCCGCGAAGCGGAAAAGGATGCGCGCAAGGCGATGGAGAAGTTGACTCGCCAGCACGCCAAGCTGCAGGAGAAACTGGCCGAAGCCCAGGAAAAGCTGGCCTCGCGGCAGGCATCCGGCGCAGAGCGCAAGGCGATCGAAAAAAGCGAACAGAAAGTAGCCACACTGGTGGCTGGCCTCAACGAGCTTCAGGAAGCCCGCAACGCCGCAGAGGTCTACACCCGCCAGCTGCAGAGCGACGTGCGGCAGACGCTGCGCATTGCCAAGGGCCTTGAACGCATCGAGAGCCAAGCTGACCTGGCCATCGAAAAGCGCAATAATCCCAAACCACCAAGCAAGCCTGCCAATCGCTCCCGCAAGCCACGCAGTCGCAAGCCCGCCGCAGCCCGACCTGCCGAGCAAAAAACCGAGACAGACAATAACGCCTAGGTAAAAAGAACGCGTATACGCTCAGTGCCTGAATCCTGTGGGACTCAGGCACTGCGCCTTAAAGCGTCTATTTACTAGTCCGAGGCCGAGGAGTTCTGACCTCGCAAAACATATCTGGCGCAGCAAACCCAGCGGCAACCTCTCAGCCAACTTCAGTGGCCAGATCGGCAAGCTCCTGGAGGATCGCCCGCAGCGTGTCGTTGACCGTCACCCCCTGCCCCAGGCAACAACTGATCAGATGCTGCAGACAGTCAGGCTCAGCGTCGCCAGAGGGTATCAGCCTCAGGCATTCAGCCTCCAGCCGTTTCAATTGCGACCATTCCGCCGCTTGCTCACACTCCTTTAACTGCGAATAGAGCTGTGCCTCGCCGCCAAGCCCTCGCACAGCCGTGCGGGCAGCCCGCAAGGGGCCAATGACCTGCCTGTGCCATGGCGCTTGCCAGTCACAAATCGCACGCCAGTCTGCCACTGCCGCCGCCCGGCCACTGCAGCCCAGCCAACAGGCTGCCAGCAACAGCAGCACATCCAGATCCTGATCGTTCTGGAGCCGCAACAGCAGTGACTCTACCCCAGGATGGGGGTAGAGCTGGGTGACGTAATCGGCGAGCGCGGTTTCACGGGGTAGCATGGCTCAAGTTTACTACCAGGCAAAGGATGATCACAGGGGCTCAGGGCGCTGATATACTCGCGACATGATCAAAATTGAATCTCTAACGCTACAGCGCGGGCCATTACGCCTGCTGGAAAACGCCAACCTTACCCTGCACCCCGGCCAGAAAGTCGGGCTGCTGGGTACCAATGGCGCAGGCAAATCGAGCCTGTTTGCGTTGATGCGCGGCGAGCTGGGCACCGACGCCGGCAGTTGCTCGCTACCCGAAGACTGGCGTATTGCCCACATGCAGCAGGAAATCGAAAACCTCGAGCGCCGCGCAGTGGATTATGTGCTCGATGGCGACAACCGACTGCGGGATATCGAGGCCCGCCTGCACAGCGCCCAGGAGCGCGATGACGCGCACGCCCTCGGCACCCTGTATGCAGAGCTGGAAGCCCACGATGGCTTCAGCGCCGACAGTCGAGCCCGCACCCTGTTGGCCGGCCTGGGCTTCACAAGTGAGCAGTGTACAGCGCTGGTGGGTGACTTTTCAGGCGGCTGGCGGATGCGTCTCAACCTTGCCCAGGCGCTGATGTGCCCATCGGATCTGCTACTGCTTGACGAACCAACCAACCACTTGGATCTCGATGCCATTCTCTGGCTGGAGGACTGGCTCAAGGCCTATCAGGGGACTCTCGTCCTGATCTCCCACGACAAGGATTTTCTTGATGCCGTGGTCGGCCATATTGTGCATGTGGAAGGGCAGCAGCTCATCTTGTACCGCGGCGGCTACACACAATTTGAGCGCACCCGCGCCGAGCGCCTGACGCAACAGCAGGCTGCGTTCGAGAAACAGCAGGTTGAGCGAGAGCACATGCAGAAGTACATTGCCCGCTTTCGCGCCCAGGCGACCAAAGCCAAGCAGGCGCAGAGCCGAATCAAGGCTCTCGAACGGATGGAAACGCTGACAGCGGCGCATATCGACTCCCCATTCTCCTTCAGTTTCCGAGAGGCAGACCACCAGTCCAGTCCCCTGGTCGACCTGCACCAGGGCGTACTCGGCTATGGTGATACGCAGATACTCGAGCAGGTTAAGCTGCAGCTTGTACCGGGCGCACGGATCGGCGTACTGGGCCCGAATGGCGCAGGCAAATCGACCCTGATCAAGACCCTGGCAGGCACACTGCCGCTAATGGGCGGCGAGTTGAAAACGGGTGAGCATCTGGCAATCGGCTACTTCGCCCAGCACCAGCTCGACAGTCTTGACGCCAAGGCAAGCCCATTGCTGCATTTGGCGCGGATAGCCCCGCAGGAGCGTGAGCAAAGCCTGCGCAACTTCCTCGGCGGCTTTGATTTTCACGGGGCGCGGACCGAAGAACCGGTGCTGAACTTTTCCGGTGGAGAGAAAGCTCGACTGGCCCTTGCGTTGATCGCCTGGCAAAAACCCAATCTACTGCTGCTGGACGAGCCAACCAACCACCTGGACATGGAGATGCGCCACGCGCTGACCCTGGCGCTGCAACGCTTCGAAGGTGCAATGCTGCTGGTTTCCCACGACCGGGCTCTTATTCGGGACACCACCGATGAGCTCTGGCTGGTTGCCGACGGGCGCCTGCAAACCTACAGTGAAGATCTCGATACCTATACAAAATGGCTGGCACGCTTCCGACAGCAACAACAGGAAGAGCTGAAAGCCGCAAACGGCGACATCAGCCTGACGGGTGATCGACCTGACGCCAAGACCCAGCGCCGGGAGGCAGCCGAACGCAGGCAGCGCCTTGCTCCCATGAAAAAAGCGATCGAGAAACTGGAAAAGGAGCTGGCCAAAGCTCAGACAGAGCTCGCCGGGATCGAGGCCGAGCTGGCTGATACCGATCTGTACGGTGCCGACCGCAAGGATCAGTTAAAGCAGGTACTGGCTCGCCAGGCAACCTGCACTCAGAAAGTCGAAGAGCTTGAGGAACGCTGGCTGGAAGGCCAGGAAGAACTGGATACGCTTGAACAGGCCGAGGCTGGCTGAGACTCCATAGGCCCGGGCGCTACCAGGGTATCGGCTCACCATCCCAGGCATAGAAGTTACCGGTATCAGCTGCTGAACGCTCACCGATCACCGCCAATAGCCGCTCGGCGACAAACTGGGTAGTGAACAGCTTGCCCTCCGGCACGTTAGCCTGAAAGGGCGCTGATAGATCGGTGTCGGTCGTGCCCGGATGCAATAACAGGCAAATACTTTCCCGATTCAAGCGCGTCCATTCGACCGCAAAGGTGCGCATGAGCATGTTCTGTGCAGCCTTGCTGGCGCGGTAGGCATACCAACCGCCAAGACGATTATCGCCAATCGAACCTACCCGAGCCGACAGGGATGCAAACACACAGTGCCTGTGTCCACGTAGCAGCGGCATCAGCGCCTGAGCGAGCAGAACCGGTACAGCGGCGTTGATCGAGAAACTGCGTTGAAGTGCAGTCATATTGAGCTGCCGCAAACTCTTTTCCGGTTGCTGGCCGCCTGGCTCATGTAAAAAGCCAACCGTATTGATGACCAGATCGAGCTGATTGCAGTGCTCCGACACAGTAGCGGCCATGGCATCACGCTCGCTATCGTCAGTCAGATCTGCACTAAGAAGGTAGAGCCGGGAATCAGAGGGTAACGAGCAGCCCTCCCAGCTTCGCGCAACCGCGAACACGCAGTCGAAGTCATCACGCTGCAACAGCGCTTCAACAAGAGCATGGCCGATACCTCGACTCGCCCCTGCAATCAGCACACTCCGTTTCGTTCCAACCTGTGATTGAGAATCCATGCTGCATACCTCGCAAGTTTGCGCCACACTATCCAGACTGATGACGGAGCCTGATATGACCCTGTGGATTGATGCCGATGCGTGCCCTAGACCGGTTCGCGACATAGTTGTGCGCGCCGCCCGAAGGCGACAGATTGAGCTCGTTCTGGTTGCCAACAGCGCACAAGCACTGCCTCCAGGCCCGGGTATTCGCCAGGTCACGGTCTCCAGCGGTGCCGACGTGGCAGACCAGTACATTATTGATCATGCGGTGCCCGGCGATCTGGTTGTCACTGCCGACATTCCCTTGGCAGCCGGACTGGTTGAACGCAAGGTCACTGCGATCAACCCCCGCGGCGAGGTGTACAACAAATCCAATGTGGGTGAACGCCTCGCCACACGCAACCTGATGGATGAGCTACGCGGTGCTGGACTGGCCGGTCGCAGCGGACCGGCGCCCTACAACGATAAAGACAAGCAGGCATTCGCCAACTCCCTCGACCGGCTCCTGGCAACCCGCTAGGAGCGAACCTTACCTGCGCTCGCAGGGCTGGTCACAAATCGCAGCGCACGACCTTCCAAGGTGCCACGCAAACCATCCAGCTCTTGGGATAGAGCGTCCAGGGCAATGGCCTGCGTGGCATTATTTTGAGCCACATCACTAACACCACGCAGGTGATGAGAAACATCGTCACCTACCGTGGACTGCTCCAGTGTCGCGGTAGCAATCATGTCATTCAAACGCAGAATCTGCCCAAACTCTGCCACCATGCCAGCCAATGTCTCGGCACTGGTATCGGCAGATACCAGGCAGCGCTGGACCGAGAGCTGGCTGCGCTCCATGGCAGAACTGGCCTTTTCGGAAGCCTGCTGCAAGCGGATAATCAGATCCTGTATCTCGGCAGTGGATTTGGCTGTACGTTGCGACAGATTGCGCACTTCGTCGGCTACCACCGCAAATCCGCGGCCGTGCTCGCCAGCGCGGGCAGCTTCGATCGCCGCATTAAGCGCCAGCAGGTTGGTTTGCTCAGCCACACCGCGGATCATGTCCACGACCTGATGTATTTCATTGGCCACATCTGCAGTTCCCGTCACAGCACTGCCGGTGACCCCAAGATCGTCATTCAACGAGTTGATTTCCAGGCGTATCTGCTGCATCGCCTCGTTGCCCTGTTGCGCATGTTCATTCATGTTGCGAGCAGCTCCGGCAGCTTCGTCGGCACTGCGCGCCACATCGGATGTCGCCGAACTCAGTTCCTGCATTGCCTGGCTCATGTACTGGGCTTCACTGGCCTGGCGATCCGCACCCTCACGTACTTGCCCCGACTTTTCCGCAAGGGATCCGCTCACGCTGCTGAGCTGGGACAAAGTGCCCTGCACGCCGGATATAAGCTCATCAAGCTGCGCGACAAATCCGTTGAAGCTGCGCAATACCGGTGTGTCTGCGTCCGCACGACGCGTCAGATCCAGCGCCTCGGGGTTGCTCAGTATTGCTGAGGTAATAGAAGCGAGCATCTCGCCATCCCGCGCATCCCGGTAGCTTTCGCGTGCCAGATAGACCAGCACTGCGGTCTCGGCCACTACATAGCCCGCATGCACAAACACCAAGCCCCAGGTCGCTTCCGCGGCCAGCCATACACCCATCGCACGTGACTGGAGGTAGAAGAAGAGCAGGTGATGTATCGCAATGACCACGGCAGCAACCACGATTGGCAGCCAGTCACGGTAAAAAATCAGGACAGCCAGCAACACGAATATCGAAAAATGCATTTCGACCGTGCCCATGCTCTGGTTAATGTGCAGTATCGACATTACCATCAACGCAGCACCCATCGCACAGCGAAACAGACGGGTACCACCAATCATCGCATGCAGGCCGTGCATTACCGCCAGGGTGCCGCCGCCGACAAGTAGCGCCTGCATCCAGGTCCCGAACCAGACCGCCAGCCCCAACGAAAAAAGCTGGCAAACCCAGAGCACCACCAGCATGACGCGATCGGCCTTCATGTAGTGGGCTGCCAGGGAACTGGACTGCATAGTATTCATACGAAACACCTCATTTCAGGTCGCACAGGCACGCTACCGTGTCCTGGGTGACGATACTGACCGGCCGGCCGGCAAGCAGGGATTTGATTACTGGCTCGATAAAACTACTGTCGCTGTTGCAGTGCGCGCCATCGCTATAAGGCCCGACATACGAGAGGTTTCCCGTCGCATCCCAGATCGCTACCGCAGGCGCGCCTGGCCAATTACTCCATTCGCTTGGTATCGGCCATTGGGGCAATTTCTGAAGTGCCGAAGGTAAATCCTCAGTGCTCGTAGATCCGGCGCGGGCAAACAGAACGCCCTGCGCAGAAAAGCGCTCAGTCATGCTTTGCAGGTAAGCCTCATGCCCACCATTGCACGGACAACCAGGCTGCCAAACGTGCAATACCTGCACCTTGCCGGGGGGAAAGGGTGGCTTAACATTTTGCGCACTGAAATAAGCCGGCCGCTCAAAGGCTTTCACATACTGCCCTTCAAACCACCAGAATGCCCAGGCAAGCCCGGCAAGCCAGACCAGAAGCAACATTCCTACCGTCAGTTTCCTGGTCAATGAATAACGCTTTTCTTGTGTGCTCAAGCAAGAACTCCGTGACAAGCCTAGTCAAAAGGCGCTTTATTATTATACAAATATAATTTTTTGTATAGTTTTTAGCGGAGAGCTAACTGCATAGTGCTAACTCATCCACAACTTGGGACATTGGCTGAACATCCAACTATCGCCCCCCTTCTTATCGGGGGTATTCTTCAGGCGCTGAACTCAACGCATGCAAGGGATCCGGTTGTTCCTGACCGGCCAAGGATGAATACCCGCTATGCTCGGTCAATTGGACCTCTCGTCGTTAGCCGTAGCACTCTCATTGGTTACCCTGAGCATGTCGCTACTGCTGGCTGTTGCTGCCTGGCACTCGGGGAGCGAAACAGGGTTAAGACATTGGGCAGTTGGCAACTTCGCATTGATGCTGGGGCTGTTGCTCAACGTCAATCAGGATTTTGTCCACCCGAGCCTGTCGATTGTACTGGCCAACGGTTTAATGACCTTAGGCATCGGTGTCACCTGGCTTGGCATCCGCGCGTTCAAGAGCGAGAGCCAACCCCAGGCCTGGCCCATCGTCGCAGCCCTCCTGATGATGGCGTTACTATGGCTGTTCCGATTCCAGATCGATAGCTTCACTGCCAGACTAGGCATTGCCTCAGTGATACTGGCCGGCATGAGTCTACTATGCGCCCGCGAGCTGTTTGTAGCTGCAGACCAGCCCCTGCGCACTGCCTACTGGCTAACCGGCAGCATTGCCCTGCTTTGCGGTTTGGGCCTGATAATACGCGCCCTGTTCAGCCTCACCGATATGGCACCCACGGCTGCAACTGCCAATAACCCGCTGCAGAGCGCTACTTTGCTCGGAGCCATGGTTGCACAGATATGGCTGGCCAGCGGCTTCATCCTGATGACCCACTACCGCACCACCATGGCGTTGCACCGACTGTCCGAACGGGACTCATTGACAGGCACATTGAACCGCAGGAGTCTGCACGCACGCGCATCCGACGTTCTTGCCAAGGCCTGCGAACAGCAGGCACCGGTAACGCTGATCATGATGGACGCCGACCATTTCAAACGTATCAATGACGAATTCGGCCATCAAACCGGCGACGCAGTGCTGTGTCATATGGTCAGCCGGATTCGCCAGCACCTTCGAACTGGCGATCTTCTGGGGCGCTTCGGCGGAGAAGAGTTTGTACTTATTCTGCCCGGCCTGGATACCGACAGCGCCAGCCAGGTAGCCGAGCGTATTCGGATCGGACTCTGTAGCCAGCCATGGCATTCCGAAAACACTCCGGTCAACCTGAGTATCAGCCTGGGCGTCGCCTGCTCGGATCAGCAGGGGTACGACTTTGACGTTCTGCTTGGTGCTGCTGACGGCGCTCTCTACCAGGCTAAGGCGCTGGGTCGCAACCGAGTTGAGCTCGCCAGTGATCGCGGTACCGACCCTGCCGACCAAATGGCATTACGCTTACTGTCGCAATTCCGTCATAATCTGGAGGTATAACGTCCCTTACAGACAGGTTAGCGTGCAGACCTCTGTTACATATGAGGGCCGCTGCATCCAAACCTGAGGAGTTCCAGTGAGTTTCAATTCTGCCAATCGACAATTTCCCAATACCCGTTTGCGCCGAGCACGCCGTGACGACTTTTCTCGCCGGCTGGTGCGCGAGACCCAGCTCAGCGTGAACGACCTTATTTATCCGATGTTTGTTCTGGAGGGTTCCGGTCAACGCGAGGCCGTCGCATCCATGCCAGGCGTCGAGCGAGTATCCATCGACCTGCTACTCGAAGAAGCGGCCGAGCTGGTCGAGCTCGGCATCCCGGCTATTGCGCTTTTTCCGGTCACACCAGCCCATTGCAAGTCTCTGGATGCGGCCGAGGCATACAACCCCGAGGGATTGGCGCAGCGTGCTACCCGTGCGCTGAAAGCCCGTTTTCCCGATCTTGGCGTGATCACCGATGTGGCCCTGGATCCTTTCACGACCCATGGTCAGGACGGCATCATCGATGAGCAAGGCTACGTCATGAACGATGTGACCGTAGAGGCGCTGGTCAAGCAGACACTGTCCCATGCGCAGGCAGGTGCCGATATAGTCGCTCCATCAGACATGATGGATGGCCGCGTCGGGGCCATGCGCCAGGCCCTGGAAGCTGCAGGGTACGTAAACACCCGGATTCTCGCCTACTCTGCCAAGTATGCCAGCGCGTACTACGGTCCTTTCCGCGATGCTGTGGGCTCTGCAGGCAACCTTGGCAAGGCCGACAAGGCCAACTATCAGATGGACCCGGCCAACAGTGACGAGGCCTTGCACGAGGTAGCCCAGGATCTGGCCGAAGGCGCCGACATGGTCATGGTCAAACCGGGCATGCCGTATCTGGATATCGTATATCGGGTGAAAAGTACCTTCCGCGTACCGACCTTCGTCTATCAGGTAAGCGGTGAGTACGCGATGCATTGCGCAGCGATACAGAATGGATGGCTCAGCGAAGCGGTCATCCTCGAATCGCTGACAGCCATCAAGCGGGCTGGCGCCGACGCAATCCTGACCTATTTTGCCAAGGCTGCAGCCAAACAGTTGCAGCAACAAAAGTAATCATTCGAGGTAGCCATGCAGGAGTTGAAGAGCGTGCGTGACGATACAAACGAGACCGCGGACAACACCGTCGCGGCGACCAGCCAGGACAGCGAAGCCAGTGCACCCAAGCTCCCAGCACCAGCTGCTGCGCCAGCCGAAAGCGCCCCACCATTGGCTGACATCAATGCTCCAGAGCTGTACATCCATCGTGAGCTATCGCAGCTGCAATTCAACATCCGCGTGCTGGAACAGGCCCTGGACGAGTCCTATCCCCTGCTGGAGCGGCTGAAGTTTCTCCTGATCTTCTCCGGCAATATCGACGAATTTTTCGAGATCCGTGTCGCCGGCCTGAAAAAGCAGATTACCTTTGCTCGTGAGCAGACCGGCCCCGATGGCCTGCAACCCCAGCAGGTCCTGGCCAAAATAAGCGAAATCGCCCACCAGCAGATAAGCCGCCAGTACGACATGCTGAACAACATGCTTTTGCCGCAACTGGCAGAGAAAGGCATTCGCTTTGTCCGGCGGCATCAATGGACCCACAAGCAAACACTGTGGATTCGACGGTTTTTCCGTCAGGAAGTGGCACCGATTATCAGCCCGATTGGCCTGGATCCCACGCATCCGTTCCCTTTGCTGGTAAACAAGAGCCTGAATTTCATCGTTCAGCTTGAAGGTATAGATGCCTTTGGACGCGATTCCGGCCTCGCCATCATTCCTGCACCACGCTCACTGCCGCGCTTGATTCGCATGCCCGAAGAGCTGTGCAATGGCGGTGACAATTTCATCTTCCTGTCGTCGATGATCCACGCCCATGCCGACGATCTTTTCCCCGGCATGAAAGTGATGGGTTGCTACCAGTTCCGCCTGACCCGTAACGCCGACCTGATTGTCGATCCCGATGAGGTCGATGACCTGGCCCGGGCATTGCGAGGCGAACTCCTCTCGCGCCGTTACGGCGATGCTGTGCGACTGGAAGTAGCAGATAACTGCCCGAAGCCCTTGACCGACTTCCTGCTCAAACAGTTCGGCCTCAGCGAGTCCGAGCTCTATGAGGTTAACGGCCCGGTAAACCTCACCCGGCTGTTCGCGATCACGGCCCTGGACAATCACCCGGATCTGCAATTCCCTTCGTTCAGCCCGGGTATTCCCAAGTTACTGTCGAACAACGACACCTTGTTCCAGGCCATCGGCAAGCAGGATATTCTGCTGCAGCATCCCTACGAGTCTTTCAGCCCGGTGGTCGATCTGCTGCGTCAGGCCGCGCAGGACCCCAACGTCCTGGCGATCAAGCAGACGCTGTACCGTACCGGAGCCAATTCGGAGATCGTCAACGCACTGGTCGACGCGGCGCGCAACGGCAAGGAGGTCACAGTGGTGATCGAGCTGCGTGCACGCTTTGACGAGGAGTCCAACCTGCAACTGGCGAGTCGTCTGCAGCAGGCCGGCGCTGTCGTGATTTATGGCGTAGTCGGGTTCAAGACCCACGCGAAGATGATGCTGATCCTGCGCCGCGAGGACAAGATTCTCCGGCGCTACGTACACATGGGCACCGGCAACTACCACGCTGGCAACGCTCGTCTGTACACCGACTACAGCATTCTGAGTTCCGACCTGGCCCTCACCGAGGACGTCCACAAGCTGTTCAACCAGCTGATAGGAATGGGCAAGACCCTGCGCATGAAAAAGCTACTGCAGGCGCCGTTCACTCTGAAAAAGCGCCTGCTCGAACTGATCAACCGCGAGACCCTGAATGCCCAGGCCGGAAAACCCGCGCATATTATTGCCAAGGCCAATGGCCTGACCGATGCGAAGATCATCAAGGCACTCTACAAGGCATCCCAATGCGGGGTGAAGATTGATCTGATCATTCGCGGCATGTGCTGTCTGCGGCCAGGCGTGCCAGGAGTGTCGCACAACATAACGGTACGCTCGATTATCGGCCGCTTCCTGGAGCACAGCAGGGTTTACTATTTCCTCAACGACGGCCAGGAGCAGGTGTGGATGTCCAGCGCCGACATGATGGAACGTAACCTGGACAAGCGCGTCGAGACTTGCTTCCCGCTTGAGGG
This sequence comes from uncultured Halopseudomonas sp., assembly GCF_963977355.1. Taxonomy (NCBI): domain Bacteria; kingdom Pseudomonadati; phylum Pseudomonadota; class Gammaproteobacteria; order Pseudomonadales; family Pseudomonadaceae; genus Halopseudomonas; species uncultured Halopseudomonas sp. The sequence continues at coordinate 26,509 of NZ_CAXBOV010000017.1, forward strand.
CAAGAAGCTGATTACACGCGCCAAGCAGGAGCTGCTGGTGTTCATGACCGATAACACTCAGAGCTGGATTCTGCAAACCGACGGCAACTACGTGCGCAGCTCACCCACAGGCAACCAACTGGCACGCAGTGCACAGAGCAGCCTGCTGGAGAAACTCTCCAGCTCGCCTCAGCGCGCCGTCAACATATAGCCGGCCTTGGCCCATAATTGGGCCTCTTGGGCAAAGTCGGCGTTAGTCAGTGGGTTCGCTTCCAGCCACCCGTCAGGAAACTGTAGTTGCAGATGATCGGGGCCGGCTTCAACGGCCAGCTCCGGCATGGTCTGATTGCCACGAATGTGGTGATAGAGAATCGCCAGTCTCAGTAACATGCACAATCTGACAAGATAGGTTGCGTCTTCACCAAACTCGGCCAGGCGCTCGGCGCTTGGCAAGTTACGGCGATGACCGCGCACCAGCTGCGCCAACGCCTGCTGCTCCTGTCGGCTGAAGCCTGCCAGGTCGGCGTGCTCTATAAGATATGCACCATGCTTGTGGTACTGGCTGTGCGCGATATCCAGGCCCACCTCGTGGACCCGCGCCGCCCAGCAGAGCATATCGGCGTGTCTGGTTTCGGTGAGACCCCAGGTTTCAGCCACTTTGCCAAGCAGGCTAAGCGCCTTTTGCTCTACACGTTGCGCCTGATCGACATCTACATGGCAGCGCTCCATCAGCGCAACCAGTGTTCTCTCGCGCACATCCTCGTGCTGATGGCGACCAAGCAAATCATAAAGTACGCCTTCGCGGAGCGCGCCATCGGAGTGCGCCATGGTCTTCACACCCAGGGCATCAAAGATCGCCTCCAGAATCGCCAGCCCGGCCGGCAGGGTTGCACGACGATCCGTTTTGAGGCCGGGAATGTCGATCTTGTCGATATGCCCGGCCCGGATAACCCTGCGCTTGACCCAATTCAAACCTTCAAGCGTGAGACCAGGCTCCTTCTGCCCGGAGCCCTGCATGCATTGGCCGATGGTGCGAATGGTGCCAGAGGCCCCCACCGCTTCCTGCCAGCCAATACGGCCAATCGCCTGCTCGATATTCATCAGCTCCAGGCGCGCTGTGGTATAGGCCTGGGCGTAACGGCTGGCATTCACCTTGCCTTCGGCAAAATATGCCCGCGTGTAGGATACGCAGCCCATTTGCAGACTTTCACGCAACAGCGATTCAAAGCGCTCACCGACAATGAATTCGGTACTGCCACCACCGATATCCACGACCAGGCGCTTACCCTGATCATCAGCCTGGGTGTGAGCCACCCCCAGGTAGATCAAACGAGCTTCTTCACGACCCGAAATGACATCAACCTTGTGGCCGATGATCTGTCTGACCTGACGCATGAACTGCCCGCGGTTGCGAGCCTCTCTCAGCGCATTGGTACCTACGATGCGCACTGCACCGTCCGGCAGGCCGTTGGTCAGCTGAGCGAAACGACGCAAGCAATCAAGACCACGCTGCATAGACTCTTCGCTGAGCTCACCCTGCTCGTTCAGGCCGGCGGCCAACTGCACTTTCTCCCCGAGCCGCTCGAGAATGCGGATTTCGCCGTGATCCACCCTGGCCAGCACCATGTGGAAGCTGTTAGAGCCAAGGTCAATAGCCGCAACCATCGGGAAATCGGATCGTTCTCTTTGCACCATGCGACTGTCTCCGGGGTAAGTTCCCCGGATTCTAACACTGCATTGCAGCCTTTTGCCCACGCTCGAGTCTTCATTACGGCTTACTCGCTGCCTTCCGCTGTTTGCCGAGGTGATGCTATAGTGAATCCTGATTTGTCTTAGAACCTTGGAGAAACTAATGAGCGATTTGATCGTGCATGTCACAGACAGCAGCTTCGACAGTGAAGTGCTCAAGGCTGACGGCCCCGTGCTGGTCGATTACTGGGCCGAATGGTGCGGCCCCTGCAAAATGATTGCCCCGGTTCTGGACGAGATTGCCAAGGAATACCAGGGCAAACTTAAAATTGCCAAACTGAACATCGACGAGAATGCTGATACCCCGCCCAAGTATGGTGTGCGTGGTATTCCGACTCTGATGCTGTTCAAGGATGGCAATATCGAGGCGACCAAGGTGGGTGCCCTGTCGAAGTCACAGCTTTCTGCCTTCCTCGACAGCAACATCTGAGAAACCTCACCCCGGTTATTCGATAGCCGGGGTAATTCTCCGCGTCCAGACTTTCTGCAACCAGACTATGGACGTTGCCCGCCAGCAGTGCTAGATTTGCTTCTCAATTCCTTGTCGCACCCTGCGATTGTGGCTTTCCAATATCAGCCAAACCCATCGCCCCATGCTTTCATGGCGGCCTCTTACTAACCCGTCCTGCCGAAAAATTATATCCTACCGACTCTATGAACCTGACCGAACTCAAACAAAAACCTATTACCGAACTGCTGGAAATCGCCGAACAGATGGGCCTCGAGAACATGGGCCGGTCGCGCAAGCAAGATGTGATTTTCGCAACCCTGAAAAAACATGCCAAAGGCGGTGAAGACATTCACGGCGACGGCGTGCTCGAAATACTTCAGGACGGTTTTGGGTTTCTTCGCTCTGCAGATTCCTCCTACCTGGCCGGCCCCGATGACATCTATGTGTCTCCCAGCCAGATCCGCCGCTTTAATCTGCGCACCGGCGACACTATCGCCGGCAAGATTCGGCCGCCGAAGGACGGTGAGCGGTATTTTGCGCTGCTGAAAGTCGACTCGATCAACTTCGATCGACCGGAAAATACCAAGAACAAGATTCTGTTCGAAAACCTGACCCCCCTGTTCCCGACCCAGCGTCTGGCGATGGAAGCGGGTAATGGTTCGACAGAGGACCTGATGGCCCGGATCATCGATCTGTGCGCACCTATCGGCAAAGGCCAACGTGGCCTGCTGGTAGCCCCGCCCAAGGCGGGTAAAACGCTGATGCTGCAGAACATCGCGGCAAACATTGCGCGCAATAACCCCGAGTGCCATCTTATCGTCCTGCTGATCGACGAACGCCCTGAAGAAGTGACCGAGATGCAGCGCACCGTACGCGGTGAAGTCGTCGCCTCTACCTTCGATGAGCCGCCGAGCCGCCATGTACAGGTCGCCGAGATGGTGATCGAGAAGGCCAAACGTCTGGTCGAACACAAACAGGATGTGATCATTCTGCTCGACTCGATCACTCGCCTGGCGCGCGCCTACAACACTGTGATCCCCAGCTCCGGCAAGGTGCTCACCGGTGGTGTCGACGCCCACGCACTGGAAAAGCCCAAGCGCTTTTTTGGTGCCGCGCGTAACATCGAGGAAGGCGGTAGCCTAACCATCATCGCCACCGCGCTGGTCGACACCGGTTCGAAAATGGACGAGGTGATCTACGAGGAATTCAAGGGCACCGGCAACATGGAGATCCATCTGGATCGCAAGATTGCCGAGAAGCGAGTATTCCCTGCGATCAATATCAACCGCTCAGGCACCCGCCGCGAGGAGTTGCTGACCAGTGAAGACGAATTGCAGCGCATGTGGATTTTGCGCAAGATTCTGCACTCGATGGACGAAATTGCCGCAATCGAGTTCCTGCTCGACCGTTTGAAAGACACGAAGACCAACAACGAGTTCTTCCAGTCGATGAAACGCAGCAAGAACTAAACCGCTGCGGCAAGTGGTGAGTCTCCAAGCTGCAAGCAGATCTACGCTGCTTGCAGCTTGTTGCATTTTACGCCACGCCCGCAAACAGGTTTACCGGCATAATGCGCGTCACACACACCCTACCGGCAGGCTTGAACTGACAACTTGCCGTTTGCCGCTCGAGGCTTGTAGCTGAGATGCAATACTCCGATCTACGTGACTTTATCAAGGGCCTGGAGCAGCGCGGTGAGCTTAAGCGCATCCAGACACCGGTTTCGCCTATCCTGGAAATGACCGAGATATGTGATCGCACCTTGCGCAAGGGTGGACCGGCGCTGTTATTCGAAAACCCCACCGGTTACAACATGCCGGTGCTTGGCAACCTGTTTGGCACTCCTCAGCGGGTAGCCATGGGCATGGGCGCGAATGAAGTCAGTGAGCTGCGCGAAATAGGCAAGTTGCTGGCATTCCTCAAAGAGCCCGATCCGCCAAAGGGTCTTAAGGACGCCTGGTCAAAGCTGCCCATTTTCAAGAAAGTGATCTCCATGGCACCAAAGGTCGTGCGGGACGCGCCCTGCCAGGCAGTCGTAATGGAGGGCGAGGACGTTGATCTGTCCTCGATTCCGGTGCAGACCTGCTGGCCAGGCGATGCCGGACCACTGATCACCTGGGGTCTGGTCGTTACCCGTGGACCGAACAAGGAACGGCAAAACCTGGGCATCTATCGCCAGCAGGTGATCGGTCGCAACAAGCTGATCATGCGCTGGCTAAGTCACCGCGGCGGTGCGTTGGACTTCAAGGACTGGTGTGACAAGCACCCCGGAGAGCCCTTTCCCATCGCCGTCGCCCTGGGCGCCGATCCGGCAACCATTCTCGGCGCCGTGACACCCGTACCCGACAGCCTTTCGGAGTATGCCTTCGCCGGACTCCTGCGAGGCCAGCGTACTGAACTGGTCAAATGTCGTGGTTCCAATCTTCAGGTACCGGCCAGTGCCGAGATCGTGCTCGAGGGCGTCATTCATCCTAGCGAGATGGCCGACGAAGGCCCCTTTGGCGATCACACCGGCTATTACAACGAGGTGGATCGCTTTCCGGTATTCACTGTCGAACGTATAACTCAGCGTGAAAAACCGATTTACCACAGCACCTATACTGGCCGGCCACCGGATGAGCCGGCGATACTCGGAGTGGCACTGAACGAGGTATTCGTACCCATCCTGCAAAAGCAGTTTCCGGAGATCACTGACTTCTATCTGCCACCGGAGGGCTGCTCCTATCGTATGGCAGTTGTATCCATGAAGAAGCAGTATCCAGGACATGCCAAACGCGTAATGCTCGGTGTATGGAGTTTTCTGCGTCAGTTCATGTACACCAAATTCGTGATCGTGACGGACGACGACATCAATATTCGCGACTGGAACGATGTAATTTGGGCAATAACCACGCGGATGGACCCCAAGCGTGACACGGTGATGATCGACAACACGCCGATCGATTATCTGGATTTTGCCTCCCCGGTATCCGGGTTAGGCAGCAAAATGGGCCTTGACGCAACCAACAAATGGCCCGGCGAGACCAGTCGTGAGTGGGGCGTTGCCATTGCCCAGGACCCGGCAGTAAAAAAGCGAATTGACGATATCTGGACCGAGCTGGGTATTGATTGATGACGCCAAAACCAATCAGGCCAGAGAGCAGAATATGAAGGTAACGCTGCAACCAGCGGGGCATGTACTGGACCTGCTGCCCGGCGAGCGCATTCTTGATGCTGCCCGTCGGCTGCGGTTCGATGCGCCCCAGAGCTGCCGTAATGGTAACTGCCATATATGCAATGCGCAGCTGCTGCAGGGCAGTGTCCTGCAGAATGACGAAACCCGGACGGGCGGTGAAATCTTCACCTGCCTGGCGACCCCGCAGGAGGATTGTGAACTTTTCTGGGAGCACGTCCTTGCACCCGACGAACTGCCACAGCACAGCGTTGCGTGCCAGGTAGTCGCCTGCGAGCACATTGGCGCGGATGTCTGGCAGGTTGACTTGCGCCCACCAGCGGGTAAACCCCTGCGCTATCACGCTGGCCAGTATCTGCTGCTGAAGCGGCCCGATGGTGAGGCAACACCTTTCTCGATTGCGTCGGCACCCCACCAGGAACGAACCCTGGAGCTGCATATCCTCGCCAAGGACCCGGTCACCGAAGCCTTGATTGAGCAGATGCAGCGTGAACGTATTGCTCACGTTCAGGTGCCCTTTGGCGACTGTCACCTGGCGTCACTACCCGACCGCCCTCTGGTTTTGATCGCTGCCGGCACAGGTTTTTCGCAGATGCAGAGCATGATCGAACACTGCCTTGAGCAGCGCTTTGCCTATCCGATTCATCTTTACTGGGGCGTGCGCCATGGAGATGACCTCTATGAAACAGCTCACTGGCAGCGCTGGGAAATGCAGGAGAATCTGATTCTGCACAAGATCGTCAGCGACCATCCCGACTGGTCAGGTCGACAGGGAATGCTGCATGAAGCTATCCGGGCCGACCTGGGTAATCTTGCCGACTATGAATTCTATGTTAGCGGATCACCCGCCATGGTCTACGGGACACTGGACTCCCTGGTAGACGCGGGCATGCCTGCTGCACAGATGCACGCTGACGTATTTGCCTACGCCCCTCGTGCCTGAGGGGGCGTAAGCGCGCCGCTTAGCTGAGCTCTGGCATAGGCAATTCAGGCAGATCATGCACCATCAGGTCAAATCCCTGGCGGAGCATTTGCTGGCTGCCCTTCTGGTCTCCCATGTGCTCGAGCAATCTGACGAGTTCTGCGCAAGTCTGAATATCCCGCTTGCTAGCGAAGCTTGCATCCAGATACTCCCTCGCCTTACCCCACAACTTGTTGCGCAGGGCCAGTCTACCCAGCGCCAGCAACAGGGTCGCATTGTGCGGATGGTCGCCAATCCAGTGCTCTGCACCGGCCAACTGGCGCGCCGGGTCCTTGCCTTCGACCACGCCGTAGAGATGGATCAGCCGCTCATTGAAACCGTCACGCAGGGCTGCACGCAACGTCGCCTCGGCCTCATCACTGCGGTCCTGTTGGCGAAGTTGAATGCAGTAAGCCTCGACCAGCGCAGGATCATGCCTGAGATGCTTGGGCAGGCGCTCCCAGACCGCTGTCAGCGTGTCGGCCTGACCCGGCTCGCGTTGCCGTCGCTGGCCGGCCTCGCCAAGCAAGGCGATGTAGACCCGGTGCTCCAGACTTTCCTGATCAGTCTGACTCAGCAGCTTGTGCCGACGCAGCTCAGGCAAAAGCTGCTCCAGTCGTGACCAGTCCTCAAGCTTGGCATACAGCTGGCCCATCAGCTTGAGCGCATAGAGATGTTTGGGATGATCCTTGCGTAGCCGCGTCAACGTAGCCAGGGCTTGCTCCAACTGGCCACGTGCGATCTGCAGCTGGGCCTGGGTAACCGCAATCGCTACGTCTGCCTGGGGGGTCGTCTCGTAGGCTTCACGCAACAGGCCATCGCACTGTGCATAATCCTCCTGCTCATGTGCCGCCCGGGCAGCCACCAGATAGTTGATCAATGGCTGCTCGGCATGGGGCGCCGAACGCTTCAGGAGCCTCATTCCCTCTGCCCAGTGGCCTTCGGCAAACTCCAAGAGACCGCGGGTAGTGACCTGATTGGCTCTGCGCTGGCGATTATGCCGCGACCATGGATTGATTCTGCGACCGGAGACATTGAGCAGGCGAATCACTGCTCTCAGCAGGGAGAGCACCAACCAGAGTGCCAGCAAAAAGGCGATACCGACCCAGATGCTGGTCTCGATCGACATATTGCGCCAGGCGATCAATAGATATCCCGGGTCCTCTGCTACTGCCATACCCAGCAGAGCGGCGACCAGCAGGATTGCCAATACAGCGAGATAACTTTTGCTCATTGACCGCTCTCCCCGCTATTCGTCGGGCTGCGACGGCTCTGGATGTAGGCGGCCAGATCCTGCTGTACGCCCGAAAGGTCTGGCGCATCAAGATCGACCTGCCGTTCTGCCAGTGCAGTGAGCTGATTCTGCATTGCCTTGACCTGCGGATTCTCCAGCTCGAAGAACTGCTGCAGGATATTCTTGGCCTGAGTCAGGCTAGCCTGATAAATGGCACTTTCACCCCGAAGAGCAGCCCACTGAGCCTGCTCCATGGTCAATTGCAGGGTACGGCGAACCCGTTGCATCTCCGCCTCATCAAGCAGCGGGGTAATCACTTTACCGCGCTGGAAATCCACTCGCACGTAGCGTTCCAGGCGCATGAGCACGCGCTCGGCACGGGTTCGGCGTGATAGGCGATCTTCGTACTCTTCTTCAACGCTGACGGCGTCTGGATCGAATTCAGGCACAGGCAGAAGCACCAGACGGTTGACCTGCTCATGCAATGCCGCCAACCGCAGATAAATACCCGAACGATCAATCCTGGGAAGCGCTTCGATTGCCGCTTGCACCTGAGCCAACGCCTCACGCACGGCAAAGACGCCGCTGTCAGGCTGCTCACGCAAAATGGAGTCTACCGCTTCCAGCAGCTCAGTGGTTGACTCTACATCCTGAGCGGCCAACAGCCGCAGACTCGCCAGCCTGAGCAAATACTCTGCCTCAGCCAGCTTCCAGTCAGCACGTGCATCGCCACGGATAACATCCAGTTCCTGGCTCAGGGCTCGCTGGCTACGCTGAAGCTCGGCAGCCAGGCTCTGCATCTGCTGCCACTGCGCGCCATCAGGAAGCCCTTCCAGTCGGGCCTGCATGGACTGTTGGCCGCGGCGCTGGCTATTAGCCAATTGCTCCATCTGCCCGCTCAGCGCGCTATCCTGCACTGCGGCCTGCTGACTGTCGCGCTGCCATTGCCAGGCCTGCAATCCCAGCGCCGCGACAGCGACAACCAGCGCCAACGCGGCCAACCCGCGCCCAGACCCCCCGCTACCCTTGGATGCTTTGGACCCGGAAGATCCTGATTTACCCTTGCCGCCTGCGCTCGCAGCTCCCGAGGATGCGTTTGTGGACGGCTTGGGCTTGGTTGCTTCGGACTGCGCACCCGCGCTGGCACCCGCGCTGGAAGGGGAAGCGGCAGTAGGTTCCACACGAGTTCCTGCAGACTCCGTAGTGCCGGCTTCAGGCTTTTGTGCTTCAGGTCGGATGGCGTCATCGCCTGCCTTATGGTCGGCGGCTGTGTCCTTGCCACTGTTCTTGTTCGGATCGATCGGTTCCACGCTATTCCCCTTGTGCTGTCAGCGGGTGAGCCATGATGGCGGCAATTAGCGCCTCATCATCTGCCCCGCTGCACATTATTATGTCTTCGCAGCCCAGCTCGGCAGCCCGTTCAGCTACCCGTTTGCCGGGAACCCAGCAGCGCCAGAGACGTTGCTGCAACCATTCCTTTCCAGCCGAGCTGCGCCAGTATTCAAGCGCCTGTACGCTAAGCACCACTATGCCACGGACATCGGCCTGGCAAGCAGCCGCAATTGACTGCGGCAAATCATCGGCGGGCAGGCGGCGGTACAACTCAAGATAGTCTACCTTGCCGCCTGCAGCCTCTATGCGTGATGCAAGGTGCTCTCGCCCACCCACACCGCGCCAGATCATCACCCGCAGGTGCGACGTGGCCAGTAGAGCTTGCCAGCGCGGCACCGCAAGCAGTGCCTCACTGTTCTGCCCCTCCTGCGGCGCCTGGGCCGGCAAATCAGCGTCGCGCAATATACCTGCGGTCGTTTCACCTACGGCGAACCAGTCGATACCCACTGGAACCTGGGGCCAATATCGATCAAGCCGCTCCAGGCCAAGCCGCGCAGCCACCGGACTTACCGCTATCACCGCCTGATAACGATCCAGATCCAACAGCAAGCTGCGCTGCTCACTGCTCTCCTCCTCTGGCCGAATCTGCAACAAGGGCATGCAGTAACTCTTTATGCCCAGGGCGTCGAGCTTGGCCGCCAGTCGCTGATTATCAGCCGCCTGCCGGGTAAGGAGCACTGCGGGTGTCACCGACCCTCAGCCCCCAGATAGACCGCATCAAGAATCTTCTGCGCACCCTGGCTCAGAAGATCTTCCGCCACACGTATACCCAGCTCTTCCGGGTTGGCTTCCGAACCACGACCCTCGGCCGTCAGCAACAGGGTGCCATCAGGATCCCCGACCATACCGCGTAACCATATCTCGCCGTTCTCGCGCTCGGCGTAGCAGGCAATAGGTACCTGACAGCCACCATTGAGGTGCGTATTCAGCGCTCTTTCCGCACGCACCCGCAGGGCACTGTCTTCATTGTTCAATGGTGCAAGGAGTGCGTGCAGTTCCTCGTCATCGCTGCGGCACTCGATACCCACCGCACCCTGGCCTCCCGCGGGCAGACTTTCCTCCGGTGGCATCGCATAGCGGATGCGGTCATGAAAGCCCAAGCGCATAAGACCGGCCGCAGCAAGAATGATCGCGTCGTATTCCCCTGCATCCAGCTTGGCCAGACGGGTATTCACATTGCCGCGCAGGAAGCGCACCTGCAGATCGGGCCGTCTGGCCATGATCTGCGCCTGGCGCCTCAAACTTGAGGTTCCGACAACACTGCCCTGGGGCAGGCTGTCGACATGTTCATAATGATTGGACACAAAAGCGTCGCGCGGATCCTCGCGTTCGCAGATCACATACAGCCCCAGACCTTCGGGAAAAGCCATGGGTACATCTTTCATCGAATGCACTGCCAGGTCTGCCTGATCACTGATGATGGCTGCTTCCAGCTCTTTGACAAACAGGCCCTTGCCGCCAATCTTGGCTAACGGCGAATCCAGTAGTTGATCGCCACGGCTCACCATCGGCACCAGTGTGACGGTCACCTCAGGATGGAGTTGTTCCAGACGCGCCTTGACGAATTCGGCCTGCCACAGGGCCAGGGCACTCTTGCGGGTGGCAATACGCAGATGTCGACTCATGGGATTCTCGCTCAAAACCAGTCCGCATGATACGCCATGCTCCCGCAGGCATCCACGCGACCTTCCCCGACGGCGATTATCACAGGTGGTCCATGAGTTTGCGCAATCCCGGCACGTGGCGACGGCTGACAGTCAGATTCTCATCCGGCAGCCCTTTGAGGTGCAGGTGAAAATGCCCCACAGAGCTGCGCTGCAACCTTTCTATGCGATGCCGTGACACCAGCGCATTGCGATGAATCCGCACAAAGTAATCGCCAAACTCATCCTCCAGAGCCTTCAGTGGCTCATCCAGCAGAACCTCTCCGCCGGTGTGACGCAAGGTCACGTACTTGTGGTCGGCAATGAAATACAGCACCTCGTCGATAGGAATCAACTCGACGCCCTTACGGGTACGCGCACTGATATGACTACGCGCCGGGCTGCCCTCGCCCTGCGTACCCGCGCGGCCGAGGCTACACAACTGCACACGGTTAAGCTTCTGCGCCTTGGCCAGCGCGTCGGCCAGAGACTCGCTGCGCACTGGTTTCAGCAAATACCCCACCGCACTGACTGCAAACGCATCCAAAGCGTATTCGCCGTGGGCAGTACAAAATATCACGGCCGGCGCATCGGGCATTTCACACAGCTTTGCCGCGGTCTGCAGTCCATCGAGACCGGGCATGCGTATGTCCAGAAGAACAATATCAGGGTGCTCGCGCTGCACAAGGTCGAGCGCCTCCTGACCATTGCTGGCCGTTTCCGGCAAGGGCTCGTAACCGGGTAACGCGTCAAGTAATCGTGACAAGCGTTCCCGGGCCAGTGGTTCATCGTCGGCTACAAGTACTTTCATGCCTTAATGACTTCTCTGCAAGATTGAGGACGTTTGACTAACAGGATAGACCAGCCTGCTGAAGAAGCGCTCTCCCTCACGCCACGCATCCAGTTTGGCTCGCGGACCGAAAAGCACATTCATGCGAGCACGGATGTTTTCCAATGCCATACGACTTCCCTGATGGTTGGTCGTATGTGGTGGACAACTGTTTGATACCAACAGTTCGACCATGCCGTTATGCAACCCCGCCAGAATGCGGATATCGCCACCTGCGAGACTCGGTTGCAGCCCGTGCAAGATAGCGTTTTCCAGCAATGGCTGCAGGGTAAGCAGTGGTATCGGGGTGGCCGGGGGCAGGTCGCATTGCCACTCGACCTGCAGCCGATCACCGAGACGATAGTGTTCTATGCGCAGATAACCTTCGCACAGGTGCCGCTCCTCCTCCCAGGTTGCCACACCGCCGGCTTCAGCCAGGTTGGCACGGAACAGATCCGACAAATCCAGCACTGCCGATTCGGCCTTGGCTGGCGAGACGGCAATCAGACTGACAATACTGTTAAGGCTGTTGAACAGAAAATGTGGCTGAATCCGCGACTGCAATGACTGCAGCCGCGCCCTGAGCTCAGCGTCATGCTGGCGCTGCCACTGCTGTTGCAGATAAAAATAGCGCAGCAACAGACCGGTCATGATCAGGGCAATCAACCCATGGCGCAGCATCTGCTCGGGCTGCAGTTGCGGATCGCCCAGCATGCCCTGCTCCAGCACCCAGTCCGCGAGCACGGTGAACATCAGGGTAAGCCCCACTACCACAGTAAAACAGACGGCAATGGCGACGCCCAAAGCGCGACGCTGCATCCAGCTTCGCAAACGACATAACAGCGCGGCTGACAGAAGCACGATCCACTGTACAAAAAGAGAGGCCATGGCCAGGCTCAGCCAGTCAAAACCATTGGCTGATGGCACCGCTAAAACCCAGGTGAGCACCAACAGCTCGGCCAGCACAACCAGGGTAAAAACCGCAACCGACGAGCACAGGTCGGGGAGGAAGAAATCTTCCCCCGAGTAGGGTTGCCCGAGTAGTGTCCAGAGTCCGTTCTTCATCTCTCAAGTGTCCGCCAGCGGGGCGCCATCGTGCAAGCATGAAGTGGTATGCTATGGGTTTTTGCCAGCGGAACAATCCGACCTATGAGCCAAGATCAGACAACCAACCAATCCTGGGGCGGCCGCTTCAGTGAGCCCGTCGATGCCTTTGTGGCCCGCTTCACTGCCTCGGTTGATTTCGACAAACGTTTGTACAAGCAGGACATCCAGGGCTCTGTCGCGCACGCGACCATGCTTGCCCGTGTCGGCGTGCTCAGCGATGAAGAGCGCGACAGCATTATTGCCGGCCTGCGCAGCATTCAGAGCGAGATCGAAGCGGGACAGTTCGACTGGCGCGTCGACCTGGAAGACGTGCATATGAATATCGAAGCACGGCTGACTGCGCAGATTGGAGTCACTGGCAAGAAGCTGCACACCGGGCGCTCGCGCAACGATCAGGTGGCAACCGATATTCGCCTGTGGCTGCGCGAGGAAATCGATATCATTCTGATCGAGCTGACACGTCTGCAGACCGGGCTACTGGATCAGGCTGAACGCCACGCACATGTAATCATGCCCGGCTTCACCCATCTTCAGACCGCTCAACCGGTGACTTTCGGTCACCATCTGCTGGCGTGGTTCGAAATGCTCAGCCGCGACCGCGAGCGCTTGCTGGACTGCCGCAAACGCGTCAACCGTATGCCCTTGGGCAGCGCGGCACTGGCCGGCACCACCTACCCTATCGACCGCAGCATCACCTGCGAGCTGCTCGGGTTCGACGCTGTCTCCGGCAACTCCCTGGACGGCGTTTCCGATCGGGATTTTGCAATCGAGTTCTGCGCCGCAGCCTCGTTGGCAATGATGCACATGTCGCGCTTTTCTGAGGAACTGGTGCTATGGACCAGCGCCCAATTCAATTTTATCGAATTGCCTGACCGTTTCTGTACCGGCTCCTCAATCATGCCGCAAAAGAAGAACCCTGATGTTCCTGAGCTGGTGCGCGGCAAGACCGGTCGCGTGTATGGCCAGTTGATGAGCCTGCTGACCCTGATGAAGAGCCAGCCACTTGCTTATAACAAGGACAATCAGGAAGACAAGGAACCACTGTTTGATGCCGTGGACACGCTTCGCGACTGCCTGCGCGCTTTCGCCGACATGATCCCGGCAATCCAGCCCAAGGTCGAAGCGATGCGTGAGGCTGCTCTGCGCGGATTTTCTACCGCCACGGATCTGGCCGACTACCTGGTGCGCCGCGGGCTGCCATTCCGCGATTGCCACGAAATTGTCGGCCATGCGGTCAAGTATGGTGTGGAAAGCGGCAAGGATCTGGCCGAAATGAGCCTGGACGAGTTACGCCAGTTCAGCGATCAGATCGAGAAGGATGTGTTCGACGTGCTGACCCTGGAAGGCTCGGTCAACGCTCGCGATCACATCGGCGGCACCGCACCTGCTCAGGTGCTCGCCGCCGTTGTGCGCGGTCGCGAATTGCTGGCCAGCTGATCCGCATGGACCCGGGCCCGCCGCCGAATCAGGTGGCGGGCTGCTGTTGAGTGATGCAATGGATGTTCCCGCCGCCAAGCAGAATCTCACGGCCGGGCACCGTCACCACCCGGCGGTCCGGGAACAGTTGCTGCAGTAACTCCCGGGCGGGCTCATCCTGGGGATCATCAAAACTCGGTGCAATAATCCCGTCGTTCACGATCAGAAAATTGACGTAGGAGCCAGCCAGGCGGATGGATGGATCCCGCGGCTGGGAGCCGGCAACCCGGTCCACGCCCGCACACTCTTCGGTCGTCGCATGCAAGGGTCCCGGGATCGGCATCTTGTGCACTACCAACTCACGCCCCTGGGCATCACGGCTGGCCTGCAGCACCCTGAGGGCCGCCTGGCAGCGCAAATAGTTGGGATCATTCTCGTCATCAGTCCAGGCCAGCAGGACTTCACCGGGACGCACGAAGCAGCAGAAATTGTCCACATGTCCGTCGGTTTCGTCGTTATGCAGGCCCTCTGGTAACCAGATCACTTTGCTGATGCCCAGATGATCGGCAAGCACTACTTCGATCTCCTCGCGTAGCAGGTGCGGATTGCGATTGCTGTTAAGCAGGCATTCCTCAGTGGTCACCAACGTGCCTTCACCGTCCACATGAATCGACCCGCCCTCGAGCACAAAACCTTCGGTGCGGTAACGCGGGCAACGCTCGATACCCAGGATCTTGTCAGCCACCTGATCGTCACGCTGCCAGGGCCAATACAACCCTCCATTGAAACCACCCCAGGCGTTGAACGTCCAGTCCACGCCGCGCAAACCGCCCTGACCGTTGGTTACAAAGGTGGGGCCGGTGTCTCGTACCCAGGCATCATCGGAACTCAGCTCGATCACCCGGATACCCGGATGACTCAACTGCAGATTGGCATTCTCATACTGCGCTGCCGATACACAGACAGTGACCGGCTCGAAGCTGGCGATGGCCTTGGCTACTTCGGCGAAAGCGGCCTGAGCCGGCTTGCCACCCTGTCGCCAGTTGTCCGGGCGCTCGGGCCAGATCATCCAGGTCTGGCTATGCGGAGCCCATTCGGCCGGCATGCTGTAGCTATCCGCGCGGGGCGTGCTGTGCAATGTGTACATCAGGACTCCAGGGAACCATCAAGGGTTTTCAACGGACCGTAGAGGTTCGGCCGGCGATCACGGAAGCTGCCCCACGCGCTGCGCACATGCTCCAGTTCATCCAGATCAAATTGCTGAACCAGCACCGTTTCGTCTGTCTCGTTAGCTTCCTGCACCTTCTCACCAAACTGATTCGCTATGAAGGAGGAGCCATAGAAGGTGATCTCGTAATCGCCCTGCTCCTCACGCCCGATGCGATTGCTGGCTACCAGCGGCATCAGATTCGCGCCAGCATGACCCTGCTGCACCCGCTGCCAGTGATCGCGGGAACTGATGGTCGAGTCGTGGGGTTCGCTGCCGATCGCCGTCGGATAGAACAGAATCTCGGCACCCATTAATGCCATCGAACGCGCGCACTCTGGAAACCACTGATCCCAGCAGATACCTACACCAATCTTCGCATAACGGGTCTGCCATACCTTGAAGCCAGTATCACCCGGATTGAAATAGTACTTTTCATGGTAACCAGGACCATCGGGAATATGACTCTTGCGGTACAGGCCCAGGTTGCTGCCGTCGGCATCGAGGATCACAACACTGTTGAAGCGCGCCCGCCCGGCAAGCTCGAAAAAGCTGATAGGCAGTACAACTTCCAGCTCTTTGGCCAACGCCTTGAAGTGCGCTATTGCCGGATTCTTGTCGATCTCTGTGGCCAGCTGCAGATAGTCTGCATTGGGCTTCTGACAAAAATAGGGAGTCTCGAACAGCTCCTGAATCAGAATGATCTGCGCACCTTTGGCTGCGGCTTCGCGCACCAGCTTCTCGGCTTTGGCTATGTTGTCCTGGCGATCCCAAGAGCAACTCATCTGGGTAGCAGCGACACTGACAAGGCGGGACATGACGGTCTCCTGAATAGATTGATAAAAACCTTATACCGGATAAATATCCGCTTAACAAAGAATACTTTTCTTCTTGAGTTTAGATTTCAACATCGAGCACGATAAAAATCGGCCATCTCGGCGATTCCTATTGGCCTTTTCTCGACCCCCATCACTTACGCGCGACAAGGATCCTGTCGATAAAAATCACACAAATGCCGGAATACCGCCGGCCAGGCCTCCAACAGAACCTCGGGCCGCTCAAAAAAGGTTTCTGTCAGTACCGCAAAAAACTCAGCGGGAGCCTCAAGGGCATATTCATCTACCGGGCTAGGTCTGCCGGCCGCAACCCGGCGCTCCAGATCCTCCCAAGCTGAAAATAAATCCTGCTTCCAGGCGGCAGGGTCCATACCCGGATGCAATGGTGGAGCACCGTTAGCTCCCTCATGACGCATATCCAGCGTATGGGCTAGCTCATGTAAGACTACGTTATGCGCAGTTGCACCATCGGTCCTGACTATATCCTCAAGGGACAATACCACCGGCCCCCTGGACGCGGCTTCTCCGCACAGGGCGCTGCTTTCGGCATGGGCTACTCCGTACTCGTCTACCCACTCGTGCTCAGCCACGAAAGCGTCGGCATAAATCACCAGTGTCTGCCAACCGTCATACCATTCAAGACCCAGCTCCAGCACCGGAACGACCGCCATGCCAGCAATACGCAGGCGCATTTGGTCACTGAGTTCGAGCCCGCCTGCACCTACCATCACTTTGCGCAGTAACAGTCGAAGCGCCATCTCGTGTAATCGGGCTCGCGTGGGTAGAGAGAAACGCTGATAGACGGGCCAGTCCCCAAGGGCCTGATACCAATCCTCTTCCGTTACCTGCAGATCACTCAGCCGTCGATCCTCACGCCATTCAGCGAGTCGAGTGATCAACCCCATCGGCAACCCCCGCTGCGTCCGTGCGCGGCAAGGCCGACGGCAATACGGGCGGCAGGTATAGTCCCAGGTAGGCCACCATCATGCGCTTGGCCTCCCGGCGCATCGGCTCGGTCAACTCACCGTGCTGCTGATGGTCTGCCGCCAGTAACTTGTCTGCCGCCTGCATTGCCAAGGCAAAAATATCGACATCGTCCGGCAACGCCGGTAACTGGTAATAACGGGCCAGATAGGCACGCAAGCTCTGGCCCAGAAGTCTGTCATGGTGACGGTCGGCCTGACGTACTCCCGCCAGCTCATGGGCACCCAGAATCAATTCCCGGGCTGCCGGGTGTGACTGGTAATACTGTTGAAAGCGATCTTCCAACCGCTCGATAAGCTGCATCCAGCTGGCTGGTTCGAAGCCCTCGGGCGCGGCTCCCAGAACACCATCGAGCTCGGCAAAGACACGCTCCGCAAGAGCCGCAAGCACATCGGCCAGCTGCGGAAAGAAGTGATAAACCGAAGAAGGGGGAATGTCTGCCTGGGCAGCAATGGCATAGATCGACAACTCGCCGAGCGAACGCTGCTCCAGCAGTATCACTGTTGCATCAAGAATGCGATCGATCCGCTCCTGACTACTGGCTCGACGTTTAGGCAGGGGTTTGACAGAGTTCATGGTTTCTCGCATTCGGGGAGCACTTTTGTACGCAATGTGCTGAAGATAGCACACAGAATCCTGGTACGAAGGTTCTCAAGACGGCCGGTTTCGGGCCACTCAGCACTCGGAAACGCTTGCGCTACTGTTGCCAACCATCCCCCTGCCGTGCCCCGAAAACAGAAATCCCGCCTTGTGGGCGGGATTTCTGTACTGCCGGAAGGGGCGTGTCAGACCGTATGCAGATACCACATATACTCGAGGTCGGAGATGGTTCGCTCGAACTCTTCCTGCTCACTTTCCTTGCACAGGACGAATACGTCGAGATACTCCTCGCCTATGTATTCCTTCATGACCTCGGATGTCTCCAACGAGCGCAGTGCGTCACGCAGGTTGGTTGGCAGCGATGCTTCGTGCTGATCGTAAGCATTGCCCTCAGTCATTTCAGGCGGTTCGATCTTGTTGCTGATGCCGTAGTGGATAGCAGACAGCAGCGCTGCCATCAGCAGATAGGGGTTTGCATCTGCGCCAGCCAAACGATGTTCGATACGCATCGCCTCAGGCTCTCCGCCAGGTACGCGAACCGCTACGGTACGGTTATCAATACCCCAGGTTGCCGCGCAGGGCACAAAAAAGCTGGGGCTGAAGCGGCGATAGGAGTTCACGTTCGGACACAGGAACGCCATATATTCAGGCAGCGTCTGCAGCAAACCACCTACGGCCCAGCGCAGGGTTTCGCTCAGGGTTCCGTCGGCGTTGGGTGCAAATATGTTCTTGCCCTGCTCGTCTTCCAGGCTGATATGCACGTGCATGCCGTTGCCGGCCTGATCGTAGTAGGGCTTGGCCATGAAGGTAGTATCCATTTCATGGTCGTAGGCTACGCTCTTGATCACACGCTTTAGCAGTACGTTGTAATCGCAGGCCACCACGGGGTCATCCACATGGTGCAGATTGACTTCGAACTGGCCAGGAGCCGACTCCGCGACAATGGCGTCAGCGGGGATGCCCTGTTCGTGGGCAGCTTCGATGACGTCCTGGAGGAACTCGGCGTACTCGTCCAGATCATCCATCGAGTAGACCTGAACAGAATTGGGTCGCTTGCCTGACATCGGCGAGCGCGGCGGCTGCGGCCGGCCGGTAATGTTCTCCTGATCGATCAGGTAAAACTCCAGCTCGAACGCCGAAACCGGCTTGAGGCCCAGATCGCTGAAACGCTGGACAATTCGCTGGAGCACATAGCGCGGATCAGCGAAGAAGGGCGTCTTGCGATCGACTTCATACATGGTCATCAGCAATTGCCCGGTGGGCCGCTTCTGCCAGGGCTCGACGTTCAGAGTACCCGGGATGGGCAAGCAGATCCGGTCAGCATCGCCGATCTCCAGCCCCAGGCCAGTCTCTTCCACCGTAGTGCCCTGGATATTGAGTGCGAAAATCGATGCCGGAAGCGCGATGCCTCGCTCGTACGCCTTGATCAATGCCGAGCGATCAATGCGTTTGCCACGAACGATACCGTTCATATCGGCTATAAGGAGGTCGATAAAATGGATTTCCGGATGCTCGGCCAAAAAGGCCTCAGCTTCCTGGACACTGACTGGTGCCGCGATGGCTACCGCAGCGTCCGCTCCGGGTTGGGATTGCATGGGATATCACCTGTTGTTTGTAAAATATATCAATCACGTTGGCTACAAGATGAGAGTAAATCCGAAAGCCTATGGCGAGTCAATAGAATCACTGACGCACGAATAGGGTGCATGCCGCACCAAATAAGGCCGAAAACACGGTTGTGAGGCATTTTTGAAGCCTGTATCGGAACCCTGAAAGCGTGTTTTGTGTTAAATATTTTTTGTTGCTATTGTATGAAAAATCGAACAACAATGAATTCATGTATGTTATTCACTACAGGCTGTAAACCATGTCATCTACTCGAAAACCACTGATTGGTATCACCTGCTGCACCGATCAGCTGGGCCTGCATCCGTTCCATATAGTAGGTGAAAAATACATTCTTGGCATCGTTGATGGTGCCGACGGCTTGCCGCTCCTGATGCCGGCACTGGGTGAGCGCCAGGCTACCGACCAGTTACTTGATACGGTTGACGGCCTGATGTTCACGGGCTCACCTTCCAATGTTGAACCCCATCATTATCAGGGCCCTGCCAGCGCGGAGGGTACTCGACATGACCCAAAACGTGATGCCACCACTCTACCCCTTATAAAGGCAGCAATCGACCGTGGGATTCCAGTGCTGTGCATCTGCCGGGGATTCCAGGAAATGAACGTTGCCTTTGGTGGCAGTCTGCATCAGCGCCTGCATGAAATAGGCGGCTACATTGAACATCGTGAAAACAAGGAACAACCCGTAGAAGTCCAGTATGGACCAGCACATGAGGTCAAGCTGGAACCGGGAGGGCTGCTGCAGCGAATTGCCGGCCGCAATTCGGCACAGGTCAACTCCCTGCATACCCAGGGAATTGACCGGCTGGGTGCCGGATTGCGGCCTGAAGCCACAGCAGCAGACGGATTGATCGAGGCCTTTTCCGTGACCGACGCTCCAGCGTTCGCGCTCGGGGTGCAATGGCATCCGGAATGGCAGGTTAAAGATAATCCGTTCTATTTATCCCTATTCAAAGCGTTCGGAGACGCTTGCCGCACCCGAGCGGAGCGGCACTCCTGAGGATTTTATGAATAACATTGAAGCATGGCTTAAAGAACACAAGATCACTGAAGTCGAGTGCATGGTCAGCGACCTGACGGGGATTGCCCGGGGCAAGATCGCACCCACCATGAAATTCATCTCGGAAAAGGGCATGCGTCTACCCGAGAGCATCCTGCTGCAGTCGGTCACCGGCGACTATGTCGAAGACGACATCTACTACGACCTGCTCGACCCCGCTGACATCGACATGATCTGCAAGCCTGATTTCACCGGGATCTATCTGGTGCCATGGGCCATAGAACCGACCGCGCAGATAATCCATGACTGCTATGACAAGTCTGGCGAACCGATCGAGATGTCGCCGCGCAACATTCTGAAGAAGGTTCTCAAGCTGTATGCGGACAAGGGCTGGCAGCCACTTGTCGCTCCCGAGATGGAATTCTATCTGACCAAGCGCAATGAAGACCCCGACTTGCCGTTGCAGCCGCCGGTAGGTCGCTCGGGGCGCCAGGAGACCGGTCGCCAGTCATTCTCTATTGATGCTGCCAATGAATTTGATCCCTTATTCGAAGACATGTACGACTGGTGTGAGGCTCAGGGCCTGGATCTGGATACCCTGATCCATGAGGAAGGCACCGCCCAGATGGAAATCAATTTCCGTCACGGCGACCCATTGCACCTGGCCGATCAGATTCTAGTGTTCAAGCGCACCATGCGCGAAGCAGCGCTCAAGCACGATATGACTGCCACCTTCATGGCCAAGCCGATCACCAATGAGCCTGGCAGTGCCATGCATCTGCACCAGAGCATCGTCGACCGCAAGACCGGTAAAAACATCTTCTCCAATGAAGATGGCAGCATGAGCGAAATATTCCTTCACCACATCGGCGGTCTACAGCGATACATACCTGAGGTTTTGCCGCTGTTCGCGCCCAACGTCAACTCGTTCCGCCGCTTCCTGCCCGACACTTCCGCTCCAGTCAACGTCGAATGGGGCGAAGAAAACCGCACTGCAGGACTCAGGGTGCCTGACTCCACAGCGCAGAACCGCCGGGTGGAAAACCGCCTGCCAGGGGCTGACGCCAATCCCTATATCGCGATAGCAGCCAGTCTGCTATGCGGCTATCTGGGCATGGTGGGCAAGATGGATCCCTCTGCGCCAGTCAAAGGCAGGGCCTATGAGCGACGCAACCTGCGCCTGCCACTCACCCTCGAATCGGCACTGGAGCGTATGGAGCAATGCGCCGACGTCGAGGCGGTACTCGGTAGCAAATTCTGCCGCGGCTATGTCGCGGTAAAGCGGGTCGAGCACGAAAACTACAAACGCGTGATCAGCAGCTGGGAACGTGAATTCCTGCTGCTGAGCGTGTGAGCCAGCTACGAGCCGGCCACGCAGAGCGCCATGCGCTCCACATGAACAGGCATCGGCGAGCGCAGTAACAGCTCGCCGGGGTTGAGGACAGAACATGACGACACAGACTCCCTATAGCACCGCGCAACTGCAGGCCATGGACCACGCCCACTACCTGCACCCCTTTACCGATCACAAGGATCTGGGTGCAAAGGGCACACGTATTATCCAGCGCGCCGAGGGCGTTTATCTCTGGGACAGCGACGGCAACAAGGTGCTTGATGGAATGGCTGGCCTCTGGTGTGTGAATATCGGTTACGGCCGCACCGAGCTGGCTGATGCAGCGTACAAGCAGATGCTCGAGCTGCCCTATTACAACAGCTTCTTCCAGTGCGCCAACCCACCGGCCGTCAAGCTGGCCACGGCCATTGCCGGGATTGCCCCCGACCACATGAACCACGTGTTTTTCACCGGTTCGGGATCGGAATCCAACGACACCGTACTGCGCATGGTCCGACGCTTCTGGGATCTCAAGGGCAAGCCCGGCAAGAAGACCATCATCGGACGAATCAATGGCTACCACGGCTCCACGGTAGCGGGCGCAAGCCTGGGCGGCATGTCTGTCATGCATGAACAGGGCGACCTGCCGATTCCAGGCATTGTGCACATTCCCCAGCCATACTGGTTTGGCGAGGGCGGCGACATGACGCCCGACGAGTTTGGCATTTGGGCGGCACAGCAGCTGGAAGCGAAGATTCAGGAATTGGGCGAGGACAAGGTCGCAGCATTTATTGCGGAGCCGATCCAGGGCGCTGGCGGTGTAATCATCCCGCCAGATACCTACTGGCCGGAGATCAAGCGGATTCTCGCGCGCTACGACATTTTGCTGGTGATCGACGAAGTCATCTGCGGTTTTGGCCGCACCGGAGAATGGTTTGGTAGTCAGCATTATGACCTCAAGCCCGACCTGATGCCGATCGCCAAGGGAATGACCTCGGGCTACCTGCCCATGGGCGGCGTAATTGTGGGTGAACGTGTCGCTGAAACACTAATCGAGCATGGCGGTGAGTTCTTCCACGGTTACACCTACTCAGGTCATCCAGTTGCCGCTGCCGTCGGCCTGAAAAATCTGGAGATCCTGCGCGACGAAAAAATTGTCGCCTATGTAAAACAGGAAGCGGCACCTTATTTGCAGAGTAAAATTGCCCAGCTGGCGGATCATCCTCTGGTGGGCGAAGTACGCGGTGTGGGTCTGCTCGGCGCAATCGAGCTGGTCAGCAACAAGGCCACCCGAGAGCGCTTTGCAGAAAAGGGCATGGCCGGCAGTATTTGCCGTGACATGTGCGTACGCAACGGACTGGTGATGCGGGCAGTCGGCGACACTATGATCATGTCGCCCCCCCTGATCATCAAGCCGGCAGAAATCGATGAGCTGGTCGCCAAGGCCTGGAAAGCCCTGGATATGACCGCCGAGCAGCTCGGCGTGGAGGTCTCTCCACGCCAGGCTTGACGGAACTCACGACAATGCGACCCGGGCCGCATGGATAACAACGCAACGGAGAAGTCGGCAATGAGCAAATCCAACAGCAAGACATTGTTAGCCGCGGCCTGCGTCATGGCCTTGAGTACTACCGCATCGGCAGAGGGCGTAGTCAACGTCTATAACTGGTCCGATTACATCGCCGAGGATACCCTGGAAAAATTCCAGGAAGAAACCGGTATCCGGGTGGTGTATGACGTGTTCGACAGCAATGAGGTGCTTGAAGCCAAGCTGCTGTCCGGCAGTTCCGGATTCGATATCGTCGTGCCGTCCAACCAGTTTCTCGGCAAGCAGATCAAGGCCGGCGCTTTCATGCCCCTGGACCGCAGCCGCCTGAAGAACTGGGACAATCTCGATCCGGTGCTGCTCAAGGCACTGGAAACCAACGACCCGGGTAACCAGTACGCTTTTCCCTATCTATGGGGCACCACCGGCATCGGTTATAACGAAGCCAAGGTCAAGGCCGTGCTTGGCGAAGATGCACCGGTGAACTCCTGGGACCTGGTGTTCAAGCCTGAGAACATGGAAAAACTCTCGCAGTGTGGCGTAGCCTTTCTCGATGCCCCGGCCGAGATTATTCCCTCTGCACTTTTCTATCAGGGCTTGAACCCCAACAGCACCAATCCGGACGACTACGAGCAGGCTGAAGCCTTGCTGCAGAGCGTGCGTCCACATATTCGCTACTTCCATTCATCCAAGTTCATCACCGATCTGGCCAACGGCGACATTTGCGTGGCAGTCGGATGGTCGGGTGACATCCTGCAGGCTGCAGCACGCGCTGATGAAGCGGGCAATGGCGAAGAGGTCAAGTACGCCATTCCCAAGGAAGGCGCCGCGATGTGGTTCGATATGATGGTTATGCCCGTCGACGCCAAGAACGTGGACAACGCCTATGTCTTTCTCGATTACATACTGCGTCCCGAGGTCATCGCAGACGTTACCAACTACGTCGCCTACGCCAATGGCAACAAGGCTTCCCTGCCCATGGTCGACGAGGAAGTGCTGAACGATCCGGGTGTCTATCCGAGCGACGAAACCTTGAATAAACTCTTCACACTGGCGGAGCTGCCAGCCAATATCGAACGGGTTCGTACTCGCGCCTGGACACGTATCAAGTCCGGTCGTTGATACGACTAAAAGGATTCACCACCGGCCGGCGTCATTGGGCGCCGGCCTCCAGCAAGATAACAGACCAGATCCATTTGGATTCGCGTCTGCACGAGGAGAAGTCATGACAGTTCCAGTGAAAATGCCAATAAAAATGACCCTACTGGCTCTCGCCACTTCCGGTCTGCTCAGTACCGCGGTCAGCGCGCAGGATGCCGGTGAGCTCAAGATCTTCAATTGGTCTGACTATATTGCCGAAGACACCGTTGCCAACTTCGAAAAGGAGACTGGCATTGACGTCACTTACGACGTCTATGATTCGAATGAAGTGCTTGACGCCCGACTGCTGACAGGTCGCTCGGGATTCGATGTGGTAGTTCCCTCCAACCACTTCCTTGCCAAACAGATTCAGGCAGGCGTGTACCAGGAGCTGGACCACAGCAAATTGCCAAACATGACAAACCTGGATCCCAAACTGCTGACTCAGCTGGAAACCGTTGGCCTGGGCACCAAGTACGCCATACCTTACATGTGGGGTACAAACGGCATTGGCTACAACGTCGACAAGGTCGAAGCCATACTCGGCGAAGACGCACCCGTGGACTCCTGGGACCTGGTATTTGATCCCGAAGTCGCGAGCAAGCTGTCCAGCTGCGGTATTTCGATGCTCGATTCAGGCGACGACATGATGACATCCGCCCTGGGTTACCTGGGTCTGAACCCAAACAGCACCAGCAAGGACGACCTGAAAAAGGCCGAGGAGCTGTTAATGAGCGTGCGTGACTCGGTGCGCTACTTCCACTCATCGCGCTACATAAGCGACCTTGCCAACGGTGATATCTGCGTGGCAGTGGGCTTTTCCGGTGACGTATTTCAGGCTGCCGATCGCGCTGACGAGGCGGATAACGGTGTGAACATTGCTTACACCATTCCCAAGGAAGGCACCCAGCTCTGGTTCGACATGATGGCGGTACCCAAGGATGCTCCTAACCCAGCCAACGCCCATGCCTTTATCAACTACATTCTACAGCCCGAGGTAGTTGCACCAATTACCGATTATGTTGCCTACGCCAACCCGAACAAGGCGGCAAATACGCTGATCGATGAAGAAATCCTCAATGATCCAGCTATCTACCCGACCGAAGAAGTGATGGACAAGCTGTATATTGCCGAGCCGCGGCCACTGGCAGCGCAACGCACCGTTACCCGTTCCTGGAACCGGATCAAGTCCGGCCAGTAATCCAGAAGGGGCTGCTACAGGCAGCCCCTTTTCGGCAATACCCCACATTAATCAGCCCGTATGCATAGCTAGGCGGGCCACTGAATTGTAATCGCGGAGATGACTATGGTTGGTGCAGCAGGAGCCATGAAACAGGCCATGGCCAAGGCCGAGCCGGACGAATTTGTACGCATTGATCGGGTGAGCAAACGCTTCGACGACGCCCTGGCCGTCGACGATGTGAGCTTGACCATCAACCGCGGTGAAATCTTCGCGTTGTTGGGCGGATCGGGGTCGGGCAAATCGACCCTTTTGCGCATTCTTGCCGGTTTCGAGCGGCCCAGTGAGGGTCGTGTGTTCCTCGACGGTCAGGACATTACCGACCTACCGCCCTACGAACGTCCAATCAACATGATGTTCCAGTCCTATGCCCTGTTCCCGCATATGACGGTTGAACAGAACATTGCTTTCGGACTCAAGCAGGACCGACTCAGCCGTGCCGAGATCAGTGCACGGGTGGCGGAGATGCTCAAGCTTGTGCATATGACCGAGTACGCCCGCCGCAAGCCCAACCAGTTATCCGGTGGCCAGCGTCAGCGCGTTGCCCTGGCCCGCTCCCTGGCTAAAAGTCCCAAGGTGCTGCTGCTGGACGAGCCCATGGGCGCTTTGGACAAGAAACTGCGTTCGCAGATGCAGCTGGAACTGGTCGAGATCATCGAGCGCGTGGGGGTGACCTGCATCATGGTGACCCACGATCAGGAAGAGGCCATGACCATGGCCCAGCGCATTGCCATCATGCACCAGGGCTGGATTGCCCAGGTGGGATCGCCGATGGATATCTACGAGAGCCCTGCCAGCCGACATGTCGCGGAGTTCATTGGTAGCGTGAACATTTTCGAAGGCCAACTGGTCGCGGATATGGAAAACCACGCGATCATTGAGTGTGCGGAGCTGGATCGACCGATTTACATCGGCCACGGCATCACCACACGGGTGCAGGACAAGAATATCACCTACGCCCTGCGTCCAGAGAAAGTCTGGGTAACAGTGGAAAAGCCCGAATCCGAATATAACTGGGCCCATGGAGAAATCCACGACATTGCCTATCTGGGCGGCCATTCGGTGTTCTACATCAAGCTTGCCAGCGGCCATATCGTGCAGACCTTCTTTGCCAACTCCGAACGCCGGCTGCCACGCATGACCTGGGAAGACCAGGTCTACATCAGCTGGGATGACGATAGCGGGGTAATCTTGCAGTCATGAAAACCACACTCTCCCGGCTGCTGCCACGCGGACGATTCTGGGTTATCAGCGTTCCCTACCTATGGTTGTTCCTGTTCTTCCTGCTGCCCTTCGCCATTGTGCTGAAGATCAGCTTTTCCCAGGCAGCCATCTCGATTCCGCCCTACAGTCCCCTGTTCGATTATGCCGAGCAGTCACTTACGGTCCTGATCAACCTGGGAAACTATATCTTCCTGACCGAGGATTCCCTGTATCTTGCGGCCTATCTGGGCTCACTGAAGGTCGCGTTGATCTCCACCATTATCTGCTTGCTGCTCGGGTACCCGATGGCACTGGCGATCGCCCGCGCTCCGCGGGAGAAGCAACTGGTTTACCTGCTGCTGGTGATGATGCCGACCTGGACCGCGATCCTGATCCGCGTGTATGCATGGATGGGCATTCTCAGTACCAACGGACTGCTCAACAACTTTCTGATGTGGACTGGACTAATCAGCTCACCGCTGGAAATTCTCAACACCAATACCGCCGTGTATATCGGCGTGGTCTATGCCTACCTGCCGTTCATGGTGCTGCCGCTCTACGCCAACCTGGTCAAGCATGACCACAGCCTGCTGGAAGCGGCGATGGATCTGGGTGCCGGCCGGCTCAAGGCATTCTGGAAGGTCACCGTGCCGCTGTCGAAGACCGGCATCATTGCTGGCTCCATGCTGGTGTTCATTCCCGTGGTGGGCGAATTTGTGATTCCCGAGCTGCTCGGCGGCCCCGAAACCCTGATGATTGGCAAGATCCTATGGCAGGAGTTCTTCAATAATCGAGACTGGCCGGTAGCCGCAGCATTGGCGATCATCATGCTGGCAATTCTGCTTATTCCGATCATTTTCTTCCATTACAACCAGTCACGGGCCATGGAGAAAAACGCATGAGCAAGCGTCCCGATTTTTCCACAGTGGCTCTCTGGGTCGGTCTCGCGTTCATCTACATCCCGATGGTCATCCTGGTCATCTACTCGTTCAACGCATCAAGACTGGTGACGGTCTGGGGCGGCTGGTCGGTGCACTGGTATGTCGGCCTGCTGGATAACACCCAGTTGATGAATGCAGTAAAACGCAGCCTGCAGATTGCCTTCTACACCGCCTGCGCGGCGGTTGCACTGGGCACACTGGCAGCCTTCGTGATGACCCGGATCAAGCGCTTCCGCGGCCGCACGCTGTTCTCCGGCCTGGTCACCGCACCACTGGTCATGCCCGAGGTGATCACGGGTCTGTCATTGCTCTTGCTGTTCGTTGCCATGGCACAATTGCTGGGCTGGCCGGCCGAACGCGGCATCATGACCATCTGGATAGCGCACACCACCTTCTGTACCGCCTATGTGGCTATCGTGGTCAGTGGTCGTCTGGGCGAACTCGACCAATCCATCGAAGAAGCTGCGATGGATCTGGGTGCACCACCATGGAAAACCTTTCTGCTGATCACCGTACCGATGATTGCACCGTCTATTGCTGCCGGCTGGCTGCTTTCGTTCACCCTGTCACTGGACGACCTGGTTCTTGCAAGCTTCGTCTCGGGTCCAGGCGCGACTACTTTGCCGATGGAAGTATTCTCTGCGGTACGCCTGGGTGTGAAGCCGGAAATAAATGCCATTGCCAGCGTCATTCTGCTTGCCGTCGGGCTGTTCACCCTGCTCGCCTGGTTCCTGGTGCGCAGCGCCGACAAGCGCAGCCGTACACCGCCGCCCGAGGATGACGAGCACGTCACCTGGCAATCCGTGATCAGCAGTCGCAGATCCTCCTAGAATGCAAAAGGCGCCCAAAGGCGCCTTTTTTCTTGTCTCCCATCTCAATCTAAACAGCGCTTGTCAGCCGTGTAGGCATTAGCTAGACTCATTCGAATGAACGTTCATTCGAATGTGAGCGGCAGACTATCAAAAGCGACCGTTTTCCGGACGTTTCATTCAGTAATGAGAACTATGTACAGGAGGGCAATACCGGATAACATAGGCAAATGAATACTTATTCGAAAGCATCCAAAGTACCTCGACCCAGAATCAAGGACAAACGTGCCGCCATATTGCAGGCAGCACTGAAGGTCTTTGCCGAAGGTGGTGTCAACGGTGTTCCGATGCCGGCATTGGCCGAAGAGGCTGGTGTGGGCACGGGAACAATTTACCGATACTTCAGCAGCAAGGAAGAGTTGGTAAATCAACTGTTCAGAGAAGAGAAAGTCAATCTGCACAAACGCCTCTACTCGGAGCTGGAACCGAGCCTGACGCCCTACGATAAATTTGCGGTGGTGTGGCAGAGGATGGTGCTTTATACCCGTGAAGCACCCGCGTCGTATCGCTTCATGGAGCTGCAGGATCATCGTCCTTATCTGGATGATGACAGCCGCACCCTGGATCGCGAGACCAGAGCGCCACTTCTCGAACACTATCGATCCCTGCAGAAACAGGGGATCTACCGCAAGGACATCCGCGCCGAGGTATTGATGGCCTTGATATGGGGTGCCTTCGTCAATCTGATCAAAGCCGAACGCGATGGCCTGATCAATCTTGACCAAGGCGATATTGACGCTGCTCGAGACGCTTGCTGGAGCCTGTGTACCGGCTGAGCCCTGCTGTACCACGCCAACCATACCGTGGAGAAAAGCAATGAGCACAGTCTGCAAGTGCAACAAGAAAAACACCCTCAGCGCCCTTGTACTTGGCGTTACCTTGGGCGCTGGCACAATCAGCACCGTCATGGCTGGAGAGGTCGAGCAACGCTGGCTGGAAATGATCGCCAGCGGCGAGGCCTATCCGGCAGAAACGTTACTGCCGCTCTTCGAGCAACTGGAGCCGGTGGATACCGAATTCATGCTTGGGACCTGGAAAGGTGGCAAGTTTGACGGCGGCGCCATGCCCGATCCGATCAATTGGTATGGCAAGCGCTTCAACTCCACCACCGATGTGGAACCCCTTTTGGTGACCGATGCCGAGGGCAAGGTGCAGACGTTCGACAAGCTCGGTGGCGCGCAGATGCGCGAGATCAAGTACAACGGCGTTACTTCTGCTGCGCTCATATATGACACCCAGCCGATCATGGATTACTTTCGCAAGGTCAACGACAACGTGGTCATAGGCCTGGGCGATATCAAGGGCAAGCCAACGGACTTCGTCTTCCACCTGACCCGAGAATGAGTCGTCAAATCAGGTTAGGATAGGGGCTTTAAATGCACCGGTCGCTGGCGACCGGTGCCACCAAAGCATCCGAAGGAGAAATTATCCGTGTCCAGCCTGGTTCCCGCCATTGACCCCGATGGCCTGCTCGAATATTCCGTGGTCTTTACTGACCGCTCGCTCAATCACATGTCTGCCGCATTTCAGCAGGTCATGCGCGACATTTCCGGCACCCTGAAAGATGTCTACCAGGCGGCGGGCGTTGTGGTAGTTCCCGGCGGCGGCACCTACGGCATGGAAGCGGTCGCCCGCCAGTTCGCCCAGGACAAGCGCTGCCTGGTGCTGCGTAACGGCTGGTTCAGTTACCGCTGGAGTCAGATATTCGAGATGGGGCGCCTGCCTTCAGAAGAGATCGTACTCAAGGCACGGCAGACCCAGCCAGGCGACCAGAGCCCGTTCACCCCAGCTCCGATTGAAGAAGTGGTCGCAGAGATTCGCGCCAGCAAGCCTGATCTGGTGTTCGCACCCCATGTAGAAACCTCCGCAGGAATAATACTTCCTGACGACTACCTGCGCGCAGTAGCCGATGCAGTGCACGAGGTAGGTGGTCTGTTCGTACTTGATTGTATTGCCTCTGGCACTGTCTGGGTCGGCATGCGCGACTGCGGCGTGGATGTGCTTATCAGCGCCCCGCAAAAGGGCTGGAGCGCGTCTCCCTGCAGCGCACTGGTCATGCTTAGCCCCCTGGCGCTGGAGCGCATCGAAGGTACCACCAGCAACAGCTTTGCCTGCGACCTGAAAAAGTGGCTGAACATCATGCAGGCTTACGAGAACGGCGGTCACGCCTACCACGCAACTATGCCCACCGATGCGCTTATGCAGTTCCGCGACACCATGCTGGAGACCCGCGAATACGGCTTTGACAAGGTCAAGCAGGAACAGCTGGAGCTGGGCCGGTCAGTGCGCACTCTGCTCAAGGAGAAGGGCTTTCAGAGCGTTGCCGGTGAAGGCTTCGAAGCTCCGGGTGTGGTGGTCAGTTACACCACCGAAGACAGCATTCAGAACGGCAAGGCATTTGGCGCCCACGGCCTGCAGACTGCAGCTGGTGTACCCCTGATGTGCGACGAGCCCGCTGGCTTCAAGACCTTCCGCATCGGCCTGTTCGGCCTGGACAAACTGCACAATATCGAGCGGACGGTCGGGAACCTGCGTAAGGCGCTGGAAGCGATCTGAACCAGCTGAAAACTGGAAAAGATCAAACCTGGCCAGGACATGTAGCGCTCCTATTCGGAGCGCTACATCAATCGAACCACCTTCAGCTTCAGACTCTACCTCTAGCTTTTCTCCTGCTGCACCATGATCTCTTCCATCTTCAGCCCGGTCAGACCATGGATAGTGCGCCAGAGGTAGACCATGATCAGAATCATCATAATCATGGTGGGAATCGCGATCATGGGGTAACTGACCAGCGTCATCCGGCCTAATTCCTCATTGAAAGCCGCCGTTCCTGCGGGACTGACCACAATCCATTTCGCCACTATGTAATTCATGCAAGACGAAAAGAAGAAGGTGCTGGCCAGAAAATAGGTCGCTTTGAGCAGCCTCAGCTCAAAAATGTCCACCAGGCCGCGCTCAGCCAGACGATCATGAATCAGATCAACGTTGAGCACCTTGCGGTTGTAGAGAATGGTGCGGATAAGCGGGTATTTGGTTTTGGTCGAGACCAGTACAGCAATGCCGATAAGCCCTGGCACGGCGGCCTCCTTGATGGCCAGCCACTGGGGGTCCAGCTTCATCAGTCCGATGCCACCAGTCAGAAACACGCTGATCAGACCCAGTAACGCGATGAAGTTGAATTTACGATAGCGGATCAGCTCGAACAATCCCCAGCCCAAGGGGAACGCCAGAGCCAGCACCAGAGCCTGATTGGCGCCCAACTGATCGGGACCACTGAATTTCATCAGAATAACCGAGGGGATTACGATACTGACCAGCAGGTCTACCATAGGACGCGGTTTGTGTACGGGTCGTGCGCGGGAGGCTTCTGTCATAGGTCTCGGCAATGGTCTGCGGGTTTTGTCGCCATAATACATGGCGACACTGATATAGCTCCAATGGATCCGACCGACAGTACTCGGGGCCCGATCAAACCGCGGAAATGATTGTCCAGGCCAGATAACCGGTGTAACCGACGTAAGCAGTGACCAGCCCGACGCCCTCAAGCCGATTGATTCGACCCTCATGCTTTTTCCTGGTCATGGCCATCAACAACAGGGCCACGGTCAGTGCGAACATCACAACCCAGTCGCGATACAGCACCACCGACTCCACTGCCAGCGGCATGATGCCCGCCGCTATGCCAACAACAGCCAGGGTATTGAAAAGCCCTGAGCCAATCACGTTACCCAGTGCCAGATCGTGCTCATTCTTGCGAATCGCCGCCAAGGCCGACGCCAGCTCCGGCAGGGAAGTGCCAATGGCGACAACGGTCAGACCGATAATCAGATCACTCACGCCCAGGCTCTGGGCGATATAGACCGCACCCCAGACCAGAACCCTGGAGCTGATAATCAGCAGTACCAGCCCCACTACCAGCCAGATAAGCGCCAGACGCAATGGCATGGCATTGGACTTGAGCTCGGTGTCGTAGTCCGACGCCAGCGTATCTGCCTTGCCGCGCATGCCTTCAACGATAGACCAACCCATCAGGAGAAAGAACGCCCCCAGCAACACCCACGCATCGTTACGGCTGAGGCTGCCATCAATCAATTGATATCCACCCAGCAGCGTCACTACCAGCAGGATTGGTAACTCCTTGCGAACCACCTGTGAATGCACACTGATGGGGCTGATGATCGCCACGAGCCCGATAATCAATGCGATATTGGTAATGTTCGATCCGTAGGCGTTGCCCAGCGCAAGGCCTGGATTACCCTGGGAGGCGGCAAGCGCGGAGACCACCATCTCGGGAGCGGAAGTGCCAAAGCCGATAATCAGCATACCAATCAGCAACGGCGGCATTCCCGCGTGGGTGGCGGTCGCCGACGCGCCGTCAACAAACTTGTCGGCACTCCAGACCAACAGGATCAGACCAGCAACAACGGCAAGTAGAGCTAACAACATGAGCGGACACACCCTGGCAAGGAACTGAGGGCCGCATTATCCGATAAAGCCGACTCGGATAACAGGGCGCTGCGGTTACAGCGCACAGGGGTGTCATACAACCAGGCGGTCAACCCGCGCTGGCAGCTCCTGAGCGCTGACGCTCCTCTTCGACCAGCTCTTTCTTGGAAAGTTTACCGACTGGCGTTCTCGGCAGCGCATCACGAATCTCCATAGACTGGAGCCGTTCGTGCTTGCCCAGGCGAGGTCCGAGAAACTCTTGCAGCTCGGCAAAATCAAACCCCTGGGCACCTGCCTTGAGCTTGATGAAAGCCTTGGGGGCCTGGCCACGGTAGGGATCGTCGACACCAATCACCGAGACCTCTTCAACCGATGGGTGCTCGTAGATAGCCTCCTCGATGGTTCGCGGATAGACGTTGTAGCCGCTACACAGAATCATGTCCTTGGTTCGGTCCACGATATACACCCAGCCGCCTTCGTCCATGTAGCCAACATCGCCGGTACGAAGAAAGCCATCTTTGGTCATGGCTTCAGCTGTCGCATCCGGGCGCTTCCAGTAGCCGGCCGTCACGTTCGGTCCGGCGATGCAGACTTCACCGCGTTCGCCGACCGGCAATTCCTGATCCGTGCCATCCAGCGGCATTATGCGGATGCGCGAGCCGGGGACCGGGAGACCACATGAACCCGGATGCGGTTCGGCCTCCTTGGGAGTAAAGGTACCGCTGGTAGTGGTTTCGGTCATGCCCCAGCCTTCGCGCAGGGCACACCCAGCCACATCCTGATAGCGCTGCTGCACATCAATCGGCAATGGCGCGCCACCTGAGTTGCACATTTTCAACGAGGTCAGATCCAACTGGCTGGTCAGCGGATGGGCGAGCAGACCAATGAACATGGTAGGCACACCGGGAAAAGTGGTGATGCGGCTGTCGGCGATCTCGCGCAGCACGGTTTCCGCGTCGAAGCGCGGGTGCAGGTAGACCTCCGAGGCCAATCGCAGGCTGAAAATCATGTTGATCATCAGCGCATAAATATGAAATGGCGGCAGTACCGCCAGCACACGTTCCTGGCCAGCCTCCAGCGAACTATCCAGAATGGCCTCCAGCTGCGCACAGGAGCCGGTGATATTCGCATGGGTCAGCATCGCGCCCTTGGGTGCGCCGGTTGTGCCACCGGTATATTGCAGTACTGCCAGGGCAGTAGTGGGGTCATCAATGGGATAGGCCGTGTAATCGCCGGCATTATCGAGTAGGGCACTGAACGCATGACAGGCATCGTTGAAGGCAACCTCGGCTGATGGCCCGAGTTGCCCTGCCTGGGACTCTGTGGCGTCCGCGCAGAACTCGGTCAGCTGTCCTACCACCAACTGCTTCAACCGGGTGCTATCGAGCAGCGTCACCATCTTCGGATAAAACGCCGCCAGATCCAGGGTCACCATGATATCGGTTTCACTGTCTTCGATCTTGTGCGCGAGAGTGCGCTCAGCGTCCAGGGGGGAATAATTGACGACAGTGCCCCCTGCACGCAACACACCGAGAAAAGCGATGAAGTAGTGCGGGCAGTTAGGCAGATAAATGCCCACATGCACGCCGGGGCGCACGCCGAGCTGCTGCAGTCCACGGGCGAAACGCGCTACCAGTGAGTCGAGTTCGCGATAGGTCTGCTTGTGACCGAGAAAATCGATGGCTGGCTTGTCCGGATGGTCCCTGACCGCCAATTCCAGCAGCTCCCAGACCGGCCGCAATGCCAGCGGGGCGTCCCACTTCACGGTATCCGGGTAGGACTTCAACCAGCGCATATCGGTATTCACGATTACTCTCCCCCACTATTGTCTTTATGTGTCAAAGCTACCGCCTGTATTGCTGCGCGGGAACACCTATCCACCCGACATATATCGAGTCATATCCCGACAGGGAACGAGCAACACTCTTTTGCAATCCTTGCCCTTGCCGTGGACCGCCTGTGCAGGCTATACAGGGCAGCTACATACATCGCAGAGACCCGCCATGCGTAAGCGCCTTGTTCCCCTGCTGATCATCGTTGTCGGCGTTATCGGCTTCATTCTCCTGAAGGCTACCCGATCGGAACCAGAGCCGGTTACTCCGCAGGAACGCACCTGGCGCGTCGAGACCATGGTGGTAGATCCCGAGGCGCGCCAACCGAGCCTCACGCTGTATGGCCAACTGGAGTCACCTCGCCGCTTCACCGTGGTTGCACCTATGGCCGGCCGTATCGACCAACTGCCGGCACGCGACGGGCAGACGGTAGCGCAGGGCGAATTACTGGTGGCTCTTGACGACAGAGACATCGAACCCATGATCCGTCAGGCCCAGGCGGATCTGGCTGACGCCCTTGCCCAGCTTGACCGGGAGCAGATCGAACATGCCAGTGACCGCAAGGCCCTGGCCCTGGAACAGCGCATTCTGGACAACGCTCGCAGGGGGCTGGGCCGGGTCGAACAATTGGTCGAGCGTAAACTGGTTTCGCGCACCGAACTGGAAAGCGCTGAGGACCTGAGTGAACGTGCCGCACTCACCGTAGCGGTTCGCCAGCGCAGCATCCAAAGCCATGAAGCTCGAAAGGCCGCCCTGCAGGCCCGGGTCGAGCGCGCGCAATCAACCCTGGATGCAGTGCAGCGTGATGCAACCCGCAGCCGTTATACCGCGCCCTTTGCTGGCGTTGTTGCTGATGTGCAGGTAGCACCGGGGGATCAGGTCAACGCCAACCAGGCCCTGCTGGACTTCTATCCGATTGAGGGTCTTGAGCTTCGCGCCACCCTGCCGCAGATCCACGCCATGGATTTCACCCGAGCCCTGGCAGCGGGGGAGCAACTGGTTGCCCAAACCCTGGAAACAGACTCGGAGTTGACCATGACCCTGCAGCGCATTGCCGGACAGGCTGACGCCACCGGGGTGGAGGCGCTTTTCGTGCTCGACCAGCCCGCACCCGGGCTGCGCCTGGGCAATCTGCTGGCGATCAGCGTACCCAAGCCCGCGGCTCCGGAGAGCGTTGCCGTGCCTTACAGCGCACTGTATGGCAACAACACAGTGTATGCGCTGGAAGAAGGCCGCATGTCTCATATCGAAGTGGAGCGCATTGGCGAGACGCTGATGGATAACGGAGAGCGCTGGTTACTGGTAAGGGCCACCGAACTGGCGCCCGGCACCCGGATCATCACCACCCACCTGCCCAACGCGATGCAGGGCCTTAAAGTCGACACCCTCCCGGACAGTGCGACGGAGTCCGCACAATGAGCCGTAGGACAGGCCCGATCGGCTTCTTTGTACGTCACAAGGTAGCTGCCAACCTCGTCATGCTGATCATGCTGATGGCTGGCGTGCTGGGTCTGATGCGTATGAACATCCAGTTCTTTCCGACCTTCGCGCTGGACTTCGTGACGGTTCAGGTCGTCTGGAGCGGAGCCCCGGCCGAGGATGTCGAACAGGCCATCACCCAGCCCCTCGAGCAACGCCTGCGCAGCCTGGAAAATCTCAAGTCGATGACCTCAACATCGGCCCAGGGCATATCCAGCATTACTCTGGAGTTCACCGAAGACGTAAACGCCATCGTTGCGGTGGACGATACCCGCCAACGGGTCGACGAGTTCCGTAACCTGCCTGCCGATGCCGAAGAGCCGAAAGTGTCGCGCGTGGCTCGCTACGACTCCATCGCCACTCTGCTGGTCTACGGTCCCTACACCGACCATGAGTTGCGCTCCCTGGCCTATCGCTATGAGCGTGAACTGCTCAGCCGCGGTATTGACCGCATAGAAATCTACGGCCTGCCCGAGCAACAGATCAGCATTGAGGTCCCCAACCAGCAGTTGCAACAACTGGGCATGTCACTGGATCAGATAGCCGATCGCGTCGCGGCAGAATCACGCGATCTACCGGCCGGCCTTGCTGGCGAGCAGGATGCAGCCCGAGAGCTGCGCGCCATCGAACAGCGGCGCGGCCCCGATGAGTTCGCCAATCTCCCCGTTGCGTTGGGCGGAATAAATTACGTCCGCCTGGGCGACATAGCCGACGTACGTCAGGAAGCAAGACGCAACCAGGTAGAGCTGAACCACAAGGGCTACCCCGCAGTGGAACTGGCCCTCAAGCGAGCCGAAGATGGCGACTCGCTGGCGTCGGCCCAGATACTCAATGACTGGCTGGAGGAAATAGAACCCACTCTGCCGCCCGGTATCAGCATCAATGTCTATGATCAGGCCTGGCAATTGATCAACGACCGGATTGGGCTGCTGGTCAGCAACGGGATTGGGGGGCTGGTGCTGGTCCTGCTGCTGCTCTATCTGTTCCTGCCTGGCCGCGTCGCCCTCTGGGTGGCTGTGGGTATTCCGACCGCATTTTTGGCCGCACTGGGCGTTTTCTGGCTGATTGGTGGCTCCATCAACATGATTTCGTTGTTTGCGCTGATCATGGCCCTGGGCGTCATCGTTGATGATGCCATCGTGGTTGGTGAGGATGCCGACGCGCACTTTCGCAGCGGGGAAAACCCTGATTATGCCTCGGAGGGCGCCGCCAACCGGATGCTCTGGCCGGTCGTAGCGTCATCGCTGACCACCGTCGCTGCATTCATGCCGCTGCTGGTAGTGGGCGGCATCTTTGGCAATATTCTGGGTGATATTCCGGTGGTGATGATCTGCGTATTGATCGCTTCGCTGCTGGAATGCTTTGTCGTCCTGCCCCACCACCTGCGATCGGCTTTCAAGCCGGCAGTCGCCAGCACCGGGACCAGTCTGCTGCAACGCAGTGGCCGTCGGGTGGATGCTATCCGCCAGGGTTTTGATCGTCACTTTGACCACTTTCGCGAAGGTCGTTTCCGCAGTTTCTCTCAGCTCACGCTCCGGCATCGGGGCGCCACGCTGGCTTGCGCCCTGGTGAGCATCATCCTGACCATCGGGTTGATCAGCGGCGGACGAATCGGTTTCAGCTTCTTCCCCACCCCCGAACCACAGGTCATCTATGCCAACGCCAATTTCGTCGCTGGCACACCTCGGGCAGAGGTAGATCGCTTTGTCGATCATCTGCAGGAAACGCTTAACGCCACCGAGGAGGCATTCGACACACGCGTGATCGAAAACGCGATCGTTCGTCGCGGCGAAGCTATCGGATCTTCTGGCGCAGGGCGCACAGGGGATCAACTCGGCTCTATCCTGGTAGAGCTGGTGTCGCCGGATCATCGCGAAATACGTAACAGCGAATTCATACGCGCCTGGCGCGGGCGGATCAACATGCCCGCCGGGATCGACCAATTGGTCATCACCGAGCGAACATCAGGTCCGCCCGGCAAGGACGTGAATGTAAGACTGACCGGCGACACCCCTACCCAACTGAAGAATGCTGCGGAAGCAGTCGGGGTCATGCTGGGCAGTATCGAAGGGGTCATCAGCACCCAGGACGACATGCCATGGGGCCGCGAACAACTGGTTTACAGCCTGACGCCCTATGGCCAGTCCCTGGGGCTGAGCACCCAGAGTCTGGGTCGCCAGCTGCGCGCAGCCTATGACGGTCGTCTTGCACAGATCTACCAGCAACAGTCCGATGAAATAGAGGTGCGTGTGCAACTGCCCCGCGGAGAACGCGAGCACTTGTCCAGCCTGAATGATCTGGCAATCCGGCTGGACGACGGACGTTTCGTGCCCCTCAATCAGGTTGCAGAATTTGATAGCCGCCAGGGTTTCGACGCGCTACGGCACGCCGAGGGTCGGCTCGCGGTGGAAGTAACCGCAGACCTGGATCCCACTCAGACCACCGCTGGCGAAGTACTGGCCAGCCTGCAGGAAAATCTGCCTGCCTTGGCCACCAGCTACAACGTCAGATACAGCTTTGAAGGCCGCTCGGCCGATCAGCGCGACACCCTGGCGGATATGCGCACCGGTTTGATCATCGGCCTGATGCTCATGTATGCCGTGCTGGTCTGGGTATTCTCGTCCTGGAGTACACCACTGATTGTCATGGCGGTCATTCCCCTGGCCCTGGTCGGCGCTTTGCTCGGCCACTGGGTTATGGGCCTGAACATGACCATTCTGTCGCTGTTCGGGCTGTTCGGCCTTTCAGGTATCGTGGTCAACAACTCGATCATTCTAGTCACCTTCTATCAACACCAGCGCAAGTCCGGACTGGGCATCAACGAAGCCTTGAACGAAGCTGTGGTGCAGCGCCTGCGTGCGGTCCTGCTGACCTCGCTGACAACCATCGGCGGCCTGCTACCCCTGTTGTTCGAGACGTCGATGCAAGCGCAATTCCTTATTCCCATGGCCACCTCTATCGCATTCGGCCTGGGCTTCTCCACTGCCCTGGTACTGTTGGTCATTCCGGCATTGATGTCGGTACTTGAGGGCTTCAAGGATCGGCGCAGCGCGTCTGCCGCCTGAGGCTGAAACGCAGAAGCCCCGCAATAGCGGGGCTTCTCGTTTCAACACGTCTGGCCCAACGGGCGAATTCAGATCATGCTTACTTGACCGTTTCCATGGTCTTGGTAATCGCTGCTACCGCGGCGCCGATATTGCTCAATTCAGCCGGCAGGATCATGGTGTTGTTGGTCTTCGCCAGCTTGCCGAATTCGCGCACGTATTGCTCGGCCACACGCAACGCAACCGCGTCTTTGCCACCCTGGGTATTGATCGCCTCAGCTACGCGGCGCAGGCCCTCGGCTGTTGCCTCGGCAATAAGCTCGATCTCGCGGGCACGGCCTTCGGCCTCGTTGATCTGGCGCTGCTTATCGGCTTCTGACAGGTTGATCGTTTCCTGCTTCATACCTTCGGATACATTGATCTTGGCTTCCCGCTCGCCTTCAGACTGGGCGACCACGGCGCGTCGCTCCCGCTCGGCCCGCATCTGCTTTTCCAGCGCATCGAGAATGGTGGCCGGCAGCTCGATATCGGCAATTTCATAACGCAGCACCTTCACGCCCCAAGGTTTGGCCGCTTCATCCAGCGCGAGCACAACCTGAGTGTTGATGGTTTCACGCTCCTCAAAGGTCTTGTCCAGTTCAATCTTGCCGACCACCGAGCGCAACGTGGTTTGTGCCAGCTGCGTAGCGGCATAGCGATAATCGTTGATGCCGTAGCTGGCCAGCTTGGCATCGACTACCTGCAGATAGAGCACGCCGTTGACCACTACCTGAATGTTGTCCTTGGTCACGCACGCCTGGCTGGGCACGTCGATGGCTTCTTCCTTGAGCGTGTGCTTGTAAGAGACACGGTCAACAAAGGGCACCAGTATGTGAAAACCGGCCTCCAGTGTCTTGGCATACTTGCCCAGTCGCTCGACGATGAACGCCGAACGCTGGGGCACGATCCTCGCTGTCTTGGCCAGTGCAATGACGACCAGGGCGAGAATCGCCAGTGAAATAATAGTGGTTATATCCATATAAAGTGCTCCTCAGGGTGTGAAAGGGGATAACAATAGGGGTATCAATACAATCGGTTTCAAGGGTGCTGGCGACTCAACTTCAGCACAATGCCGTTGTGGCCAACGACCCAGGCATGCTCTCCCGCACGCAGCTGTTCAGTTGATTCGGCGTCCCATTTCGCTCCGTTGAGCAAAACATCGCCAAACCCGTCGGCGAAATCGTGCATCACCTCGACACGCGCGCCAATAAATCCAGCATCATCCTGATCAGCCACAGAAAGATCTTCTTCGGTTCCCTGCAGCCAGCGCTTGAAGTGCCGGCGCAAAGCGAACAGAGCCACCAGACTGAAACCAATGAAGAGGATCAACTGCGCCGCGGTGGTTTCCACCACGCCCATCAGCGTCAGCAAGCCAACCAGCAACGCTCCAATGCCGAAAAAAGCGGCGATCAGACCAGGAAAAAAGAACTCGGAGGCCAGCAAAGCCAAGCCAAACAGCAGCCAGAATCCATATCCGTTCAAAAAAGTGCTCTCGAGCATGATCCAGCTCCTGTGTGGCCATATAACGGTGGCAAGAGATTATCAGATTGTGCGCGGTGAAACCCCGTGATCATGTTACCCGAGAAGTAGACGACTGTTTTCGTGCCCGCCCACCTGTTTCATATCCAGGGGCTCGATAGTGTTTAGAGCGACCTTAGTGCGCGAGACACTTCGACCTGCTGTGGTCAGTCAGGGTCGGTTTGCTATGCTGTCGCAAAGCCACAAGGAATCCGACTATGCTGCATAACCGCTTTCTGCTCGCTATTTTCACTCTTCTGATCAGTCTTTCCCTGCCCGTCAATGCCCAGAGCGACGGTGCTCCGCTGCGTGTTGGCATCACCCCGGTCCCACCCTTTGTAATGACCAACGCCGAGGGAAACTGGGAGGGCATCAGCGTCGATCTGTGGCGCAGCATAGCCGAGGATATGGAGCAGGATTACGAGCTCGTCGAGCTGAGCTTCGACCAACTTCTCGAAGGTGTGGAATCCGGCACTGTCGATATCGCGGTGGGCGCGCTGACCATGACCGCTGACCGCGAGGAACGCTTCGATTTTACCCATCCGTTCTACCAGACAGGACTCTCGATAGGTGTGCCTCACAACCCTTCCGGGGGACTTTGGCAGAGTTTCCGTGCGCTATTTAGCTGGCAGTTTGCCAGTCTCATCGGGAGTCTGGGTCTGCTGCTGCTTTTTGTCGGTGTGCTGCTGTGGTTGGTCGAGCGCCGCCGCAACCCTGAACAGTTCGGTGGTACCACTATCGAGGGTATCGGCTCCAGCTTCTGGTGGGCAGCGGTCACCATGACTACGGTTGGCTACGGCGACAAGGCACCCACATCCCTGCCCGGACGCTTGATTGCCCTGGTATGGATGTTCGCAGGCTTGATCATGGTGGCCAGCTTCACCGCCGCCATCACCTCCTCGCTGACAGTCAGCAACCTGCAGCGGAAAATTGAAGGGCCTCTTGATCTGCCCGGCAATACCGTGGCGACAATTGCCAACACCGCCAGCGCCCGATATCTCAAGGAGGAGCGAATCCGTCACGAGGTCTATCCGGATCTGACAGCCGCCATGCAGGCTGTATCGCGTGAGGAAGTTGATGCTGTGGTTTACGACAGAGCGCTTATGCAATATCGCAATCAACAGCTTGGCAACCAGCGCCTGGATATCCTGCCAGCCGTTTTCGAACAACAGCTCTATGCTTTCGCATTACCCAACGAAAGCCCCAACAGGGCGGCGATCGCCCAACAGGTATTGCGGGTAACAGAATCGCCGGAGTGGGAGACGCTGTTGCAGCGTTATCTGGGGCGCTGATCGGGCCCATCAGAGGTTGCAAGCCATACTCTGAATCACCATTCATCGGATAAATTCGATGAATGGTGCTGAGCCAGAGCCGACGACCAATAAGTCAAAAAAAACACTAATCAGTCATCACCGTATCTGTGGTTGCTTCATCTTCTGCTCCCTCAACCCAGTGTCTATTCTGCTTTGGCGATATGTCAGATGTTGTCGCTTACAAGAAAAACAATGCTTCAAGACACAGGACACAATCAATGCACAGAAAAACCCGGCTATCCATCGCCCTGGGTATCGTTGCCACCGTGGCCATTTGTGGCCAGGCGCAGGCAGCGGGCTACACCCAGACCAAATACCCCATTCTGCTCACCCACGGCATGCTCGGTTTCGACAAGCTGCTGGGTGTGAACTATTGGTATGGGATTCCTTCTGCCCTGCGTAGAAGTGGGGCCAGCGTGTACAGCACGACGGTGAGCCAGCTCGACACCTCAGAGAAACGCGGAGAGCAGTTGCTTGCCCAGGTGGAAGACATCGTCGCCATCACTGGCAAAAGGAAGGTCAATCTGATCGGCCATAGCCACGGTGGCCCGACCATCCGTTATGTTGCGGCAGTGCGGCCCGATCTGGTTGCATCGGTTACCAGCGTAGGCGCTCCACACAAGGGCTCCAAGGCAGCAGACTTTATCCGCAATGTGCCTGAAGGCTCTGCTGGTGAAGCCATGTTGGCCGGCATCGTCAACGGCCTGGGTTCGCTGATCAACTTCCTGTCCGGCAGCAATACAACCAGTCCACAAAATGCCCTGGGCACACTGGAGTCTCTGAACTCGGCGGGGGCAGCACGCTTCAACGCCCGCTTCCCTCAGGGCCTGCCAACCAGTGCCTGTGGTCAGGGTGCCTATTCGGTGAATGGCGTGCGGTACTACTCATGGGGCGGCACCAGCCCGCTGACCAACGTGTTTGACGTCTCGGATGCACTGCTTGGGGCCACTTCGCTGACCTTCGGCTTTGAAGCCAATGACGGCCTGGTGGGGCGCTGTAGCTCGCATTTGGGCATGGTAATCCGCGACAACTACCGGATGAATCACCTTGATGAGGTCAACCAGATGTTCGGCCTGACCAGCATCTTCGAGACCAACCCGGTATCGGTCTACCGACAACACGCCAACCGGCTGCGCAACGCAGGCCTGTAATTCTGTAGGCCTGCAAATAGCGACCGGCTCAGCCCGGGCCGGCCGCTGTTCTCTATCATTCAAGACTGTGCGGAGAGTCGATGCGATTCCTTATTTATGCGCCCTTTCTGGTCGCTGCTTTGCTTCTCGGCTGGCATTACCTGGCGCCTGACGAACCCGTTAGCGAGGTCGCAACCAACGCTGCGCCCCTGACATCCATGCCTGCAGCGCCGCTATTACCTGCAACGCAGCCAGACCAATCTCTGCCGTCTGGCACCACGGTCGTCTCGCAACAGGGAACCGAAGTGGACGGGCTACTAGAGGTCGATCAACAGGGAAACCTGTTGATCACTGAACAGATACGTCATCTTTTCGATTATTTTTACACTACGGTGGGCGAAGTCAGTTTCGATCAGGCCACTGCCAACATTCGTCAGCATTTGCGTGGCCAGTTACAACAGCCCGCATTAAGCCAGGCTCTGGCCTTGCTGGATGACTACATTGAGTACAAGACAGCGCTGGTCGAGCTTGAGCAAGCCTACCCGGTAATAGCCGACATTGATGGATTACGTGCCCGCGGTGATGCAGTACAGCGGCTACGTGCCGGGATATTCAGCGCCGAGGCGCAC
This sequence comes from uncultured Halopseudomonas sp., assembly GCF_963977355.1. Taxonomy (NCBI): domain Bacteria; kingdom Pseudomonadati; phylum Pseudomonadota; class Gammaproteobacteria; order Pseudomonadales; family Pseudomonadaceae; genus Halopseudomonas; species uncultured Halopseudomonas sp. The sequence continues at coordinate 70,400 of NZ_CAXBOV010000017.1, forward strand.
CAAGCATTCTTTGCGGCCGATGAGGTATTTGACCAGTTCAGTCTGGCGCGCCTGGCCATCATGCACGATGCCAACATCCCCGCTGAAGACAAGGGCGCGATGATTGAAAGCCTTCGCCAAGGCCTGCCAGAGGATATGCAAGACCTTCTGGTGCCGCAGATCCATCAGGTGTTGACCGAACAGACGCAGGTCCTGCAATCAGAAGGTGCCGACGCGGCACAGATCCGCGAACTGCGCATGTCACTGGTGGGCCCCGAAGCAACCGGCCGGCTCGAAACCCTGGATACTCAGCGCCAGCAATGGCATCAGCGGGTAGAAGAGTTCAGTGCCGAGCGCCGATCCATTATCGAACACCCCGGGCTGGCTGAAGCCGACAAGCAACAGGCGATTGAGGATCTGGCCTCCCAGCGGTTTGCTCCAAATGAGCGACTGCGCCTGGCATCCCTGATCGATGACGCCAACTGATAGCGAGGATCTGGACAGACCCTGAAACAGCTTGCACCCACAAGTATCCGCCAGGCGCGCATACTGGTGTTACAGCCCAAGCCGATGGAGTACCCAATGCGCGCGGACGAATTTCTCAAGAAGTACGGTCTAGATGGGGACGATGACGACCTCAAGGATACCAGCCTGCGCGGCAAGTCACTCGAGCGCGCCCTGCACCCGGGTCGCCCCCATGCCGGCACCCCTCACGACTGGGAAGACTGGGAGAAATTCCGCGCCGAGGAAGAAGCAAAGGCGCATAAGAGTGCGCCTGAAAAACCCAGCGAACAGTCCGGCAATGATTGACCTTCCCCGTCTGCCAGGTTGGCAGCTACTTCTGTCGACATGCCTCTTTACCGGTCTTGCCCATGCCATGCCAGTCATGACACCGGCCGACATGCTCAAATGGGAACGCCGGGACTTTGCCGACCCGACAGAGTACCGACTTGGTCAATACGCCGGCCAGACCCTGCTCCAGGCACAATGCCGAAACGCAGCGTCAGCGCTTTATCTCGAGCAATCCGTCGATTTGCGCAAGACACCAGTTCTGGAGTGGTCCTGGGCGATTGAGAATGTATTCAATGGCACCGATGAAACACGGAAAAGCGGTGACGACTATCCAGTTCGGCTTTACGTGGTAAAGGATGGTGGGCTGTTGGCGTGGCGAACCAAGGCAGTCAATTACGTATGGTCGAGCAATCAGGCCGTTGGCGAAGTATGGAACAACGCCTATGCCAGCCAGGCGCAGATGCTTGCACTGCGCAGCGGCGCTCCAGAACAGTCCGAGCAGCGGGTGTTTACCGAACGACGCAATGTACGTGAGGATTTCAAGAAACTGCATGGTGTGGAACTAGACACCATCGACGGCCTGGCAATCATGACTGACTGCGATGACAGCGGCCAGCCGGTCACCGGCTGGTACGGTGACGTCAACTGGCTGCCCGCGGCCGACTGAACCCCTACTTGGGCATCCAGACACCATTGAGCTGAATATATTGGCCTGGCTCAGTACGCTCCTGTGCCTTCTTGCCAGCTATCGCCTCGACGTCCCGCAGCTTGATGCCGTTCTCGGTCGCAAGCCGCTGATACTCGGCTTTACGTGCCTCGTTGATCAGCCGGGCAATCTCCGCTGCATCACCTTCAGCAGTGACCACACCCACGTAACCATCCGGGCGCTCGCCCAGTAGGCCGGCCGACTTGGCTTGCGGTAACGCACCCATCGCCTGGTTGAGGCTAAAGGCCCAGGCTGGGGCAGCAAGCACCAGCGCTGCGGCCAATAACAGAAATCGGAAACTCATGCGCATGTCATCGTCCTCTAGAACAAGCCGCTGGATTCGCTGAACATATCATCCAGCTCACGATCCACCTTGATGTAAATTTCGTGCTGAATTTTCACGTTCAGATTGATATTGATTGGCTCTGTGGGAGCCTGGACCTTGACGGTTGGGGTGCAACCCGCCAATAACCCGATCGTCAGTGCCGTAACCGCTAACAGATGCGATCGCATACTGGTGATTCCTTCGGATGATGAATGTCATGGATCCGCTCGCCGCTGAAGCAGCCGCTGCCTGATCCGCTCCTGGATGACTTCACTTACCTTGCCGCTGAGCTGCAGGCTTGCCAGCAGCGCGGGGATGTCTTCTTCCAGTCGAATATTCAGGTGAATCGGACGGCCCTCCTGCAAGGCCGGGTTACGCCCTTGCAACTCCAGACCCAATACCAGTATACCCCCTTGGCGGTAAGTTACATCGGCCTTGAGCAGATCATAATGGAAATCGTCCAGTGCCTGGGCTACCTGCCGCATACCCGGCGTACTCTCGGCCAGGTCCTCGAGTTTAGCCGAGCGATACTGAAGAAACCCGCCAGGCTCACGGGCGCCAAGCTGCCCTTCCTCGATAACCAGCTCGCCATCGATCAGCGACAAGGGTATGCGTCCGTCCAGGGTGCCACGTCCGCGCAGACCCTCTGCCGGGTAAACCTCAAAGAGACGGTCAAGCTCAAAACCGCGGATGTCCACCACCAACGCATGACGCTCTTCGGTCAGGTCCAGCGCGGCGGGCTCCAACCTTATCTGACCGCCGAGCACCTCCAGTTGCGCCTGCTCAACCCTCAACAGTCCGGCTGCGAGTCGCTCCATATGGGCAGCGTAGTTAAGATTGGCGCCCAGCGGGCCCATGGGTATTCCCGGATCCAGGGCATCGAGCTTCAGCGCTGGCATATCGAGCTGCAGTCTGTCTCCCGCAAGATCGATATTGATCCCGGTGCTAAGACCCTGAAAAGCCGTGCGGTCATAGATGCCGGCTGCGTTATCAAGCGTCAGCCGACCGTTGGCTCGCTCCAGCTGTGGACTGCCCCGCAGATTGATCTGGCCCTGCAGCCGGCCATTGTTGAGAGTAAGCAGTTTCGACCAGAAGGCCAGGGTTGCCGATAGGGGATCACCAGCCCGCAGGAAGGTAGGCTCAAGCTCTATGTCAGCTCGCCAGGGCTCGCTATTTGGCCAGTTGAACGCCAGATCGAGCCCCAGTCCGCTGGCAGAGGCTGCCGTTCCCTCCCAGCGCAATCCGGCTTCATCGCGTGCAAGCGTGCCCTGCACCTTCCAGCCCTGTGACTTGAGCAAGTCATGATCAACACGTCCGGCAGTGATGCCCAGCGGACCATTGGCCAGACTCGCAGCCAGATCGGACAGGGGCATATGCAGCGCGAGTCCTGAAAGATCAGCACGCACATTACCGAGCACGATCATGTTTTGCACCCGCGCACCGCCCAACGTCACAAACGTGCTATCACCCAGCTTGAGAGCCAACTCCTCGGCATCCATGCGGCCGGACAAGGCTCCATCGAAGGTCAGTTGTTCCAGCTGCAGTGTATCCAGTTGATAACTCGGCGCATCTGCACGCAGCTGCAAGGCATCCCACTGCGCTTGCCACTGCGGTTGCGAGGCAAGGGTCATGGCCCCCATCAACTTCGCAGTAAGCGGACCCGTTACCTGCACTTGAACGTCCAGTGGCAGATTGTTGGTCCAGGCCAGTTGGCTGTCGGCCCGAGCCTTTACATTGACCTTGATACCCTGTGGACGCACGTTTACTGGCAGAGTCGCCAGGGCAGGAATAGCCAACGCCTCCAGTTGCAGAAGCCCCGTGCCTTCACGTAACTGCCAGAGGCCCGCATCGCCCAGCAGGTCCAGAATCAATTCGCCCTGTATCTCGCCCAGACCAGGTATCTGCCATGGCTCGGCCAGCGTCGCCGTCGCGTAGAGCTCGGCCTCCCCCGAGAGCATATCGGCAAGGGTCTGAGGCCGCTGCGTCGGCTCCATCCGCCAGCGCATCTCCGCACGCAGTCCGGTAGGCAGGGAGTCGACGGGCAACTGCGCTCCACCCAGCCAGGGCTCAACATAGGCCAGCAGCCAGTCTGCCTGTGGCCACTCAGGCACAGTCAACACGCCCTGTGAATGCGGCACTGACTCCCCGTACACCCATTGTGCCTGCAGCTTGGCAACCTGCTGATCCGAGAGCCGAAAATCCAGATCCGCTTGCAAACCCTCTGTATCGTTACTCAAGTTGCCCCGCAGGCGGATACTGCCTTCCTCTGCCAGCAGCGACAGATCAACCAGAAAGTCGTCCGTAGCCTGGCGCTGGATCGTCAAAGCCCCGTCAAGCGTGCAGTGCTCTGCGCCGCAGGGTACACCGATAGCAATCTGCTCAATCGCCAGCGAGCGTGATGGCAACCATTGCAGCGTCTCAGCCAATTGCTGGACATCAGGCATCGTCAGGGGGCGGCTTGTCGGTGGTGCCGCGGTCGGCTGCCACTCGAGCTGCAATTGCTCTGCCTTGAACGCCTCAAGGCTCGGCCCTGCGGACCAGCCAGGGGTGAGGCTCAGGCCCCGGGAGTGGATCTCCAGCTGCGCACCACTAGCATCGGTATACCGCCCTGAAAGGCGGCCAAGCTGCAGCGCCCCCTCTGACCAACCGACACCCGCCCAGTCGAGCTGGTCTATACCCGCTGCAGCCAGGCGCTGCTGCACGAGCAACACCGCCGCAGACGTGAGCGCCAGTAATAGCACGACAAGGACTGCCAACAGACGAACACCCCAACGCATGAAAGCAACTCTCCTGATCAAGCCTGCCTGCAAATACCTGCCCCGGTGGCAAGGGCCTCAGCCAGTAACCTATACTGCCGCCTGTGACGGCACACGCTACCGTCGGCTACCCGCAGGTTAGCAGCTCTTTTCATATGCCGGCCCCATCAACAAAACAATAACGAGCTCCAGATGCCAGATCCTTCGACGCAGACTGATCAACCGACTTCCGCCGTGGATGGCAATCGCGGTTGCTCAACCCATAGCCATCCGCTGCTAGGGGTGCTGCTCGCCGTGCTGTTCGCCTGGGTTCTGATGGGGCTGTTCCAGGCCTACAAGCCGATGCCGGAGGGCCTATCTGTCAGTGCCCCGCTTCGTGAAGCCCAGGGACTTGAGCTGCTCGATGATCGCACCTTTGTCGTCAATGGGGATGAGCGAGTCAGTGATCAGCAGGTTTTCAATGAAATTCTGCGACTGATAGCCCAGGCGCGGCAACTAATCGTCGTGGACATGTTCCTCTACAACGAGTTTGCCGGCGAATCCAGCTACCAACCGCTCACCGCGCAATTGAGTGGCGCACTGATGACCGCGCGGCAGCAACATCCCGATATGTCCATCGTACTGATTACCGATCCGTTCAATACCCTCTACGGGGGCCTGAACGCCGCCCACCTGGACAAACTCAGGGCGGCAGGGGTCGACGTGGTGATGTCGAATCTAACCGACTTGCCGGCATCCAACCCGCTTTGGTCCGGCCTGTGGCACCTTTGCTGTCGGCATGTGGGTAATAGCACCGAAGGTGGCTGGCTTCCCAACCCTGTCGGCGCAGGCAAGGTCACCCTGCGCAGCTATCTGGCACTGCTCAATTTCCGCGCCAATCACCGAAAGACCCTGATTGTTGATGAAGGCGATACCTGGACAGGCCTGGTCACCTCGGCCAATCCCCATGATGCGAGCAGTCGCCACAGCAACAACGCTCTGGTATTTCGCGGCGATGCCGCATTGGATCTGTTGGCCACGGAGGTGCCGGTCATGATGCTCTCTGGGCACAGGCCAGCAATTGAAATGCCACCGCCTCCACCTGCACGCGAGAACCCTGAGGGCCCTCTGGTACAGGTTATGACGGAAGGCAAGATTCGCGATGCATTACTGGCATTGATAGACAGCGCTACTGCTGGAGACCGACTGGATATGGAAGTCTTCTATCTGGCGCATCGACCGACCATTGATGCGCTGGTTCGCGCCAGCGAGCGCGGCGTCAAGGTGCGCGCGACGCTGGACCCGAACAAGGATGCATTCGGACGCGAAAAGGGCGGCATACCCAATCGCCAGACAGGCTGGGACTTGCATAAGGCTGGTATTCACGTGCGCTGGTGTGCCACCCGCGGCGAGCAGTGCCACCGTAAATGGATCCAGCTGGAGCGAACCGATGGTAGCGCCGAAATGATTATCGGCTCGGCCAATTTTACCCGGCGCAATCTGGACAACCTGAATCTGGAAACCAGCGCGCGGGTAGTAGCAAGCGCGCAGGCACCGGTGATGCAGCGCGCCCGCAGCCTGTTCGAACGCAACTGGAGCAATCCCGACGGGCAGCTTTACAGCCAAGCCTACGAAGATTATGCCGACCATTCACGCTGGCGCTACGGACTGTATCGCTTCATGGAGTTCACCGGGCTCTCGACCTTCTAGCGCTTGAAGTGCAGCGGCAAGCGTCAGAAACAGAGCCTGATCCGCTTGCCGCTTATCTTAAAGCTCCCTGAAACAGGCATCGATGATATCCATACCCTGCTGCACTTCCAGATCCGTGGCGGTCAGAGGTACCAGTATGCGGATAACGTTGCCGTACTGACCGCAGGACAGCAGGATAAGCCCCTTTTCCCGTGCACGAGCGACCAGCTGTGCCGCCAGGTTCGCGTCCGGCCGGCATTTATCGTCAAACAGCTCGCAGGCCATCATGGCTCCCAAACCGCGAACCTCGGCGATCCGCTTGTCGTCCTGCGCAATAGCCCGCAGGCGCGAACCGATCATGTCGCCCAGCGTACGGCTGCGGGCCAGGAGATTTTCTTCTTCAAACACCTCCAGCACCGCCAGGGCTGCTGCACAGGCCACCGGACTGCCGGCATAGGTTCCACCCAGGCCGCCTGGGCCGATGGCATCCATCAGTTCTGCCTTGCCGCACACCCCAGCCAGCGGGAAGCCGCCGGCAATGGATTTGGCAAAGGTCGTCAGGTCCGGCGCAACACCGCTTTGCTCCATCGCAAAGAAAGTACCAGTGCGTCCTGCCCCGCTTTGCACCTCATCAGCCACCAGCACAATGCCATGGAGGTCGCACAGCTCGCGCAACTGCCCCATGAATGCAGGACTGGCCACATGAAATCCGCCCTCACCCTGCACCGGCTCGATCACTATGGCAGCGATGTCCCGCGGCTCGGCGTCATTCTTGAAAATGCGTTCGATACTGGCAATCGCATCTGCATCGCTCACACCATGCAGCGGACAGGGAAACTGAGCGCGGTAGACACCGCCGGGCATAAGCCCCATACCGGACGAATAGGGCGCGACCTTGCCATTCATCGACAGGGTCATCATGGTGCGACCATGGTAACCACCGGTGAATGCAATTATGCCGGCCCTGCCGGTGGCAGCGCGGGCGATCTTGACGGCATTTTCCAGCGCCTCGGAGCCAGTGGTCACCAGCAAGGTCTTCTTGGCAAAATCGCCCGGCACCAGCGCGTTGAGTTTTTCGCACAGTGCAACGTAAGGCTCATAAGCCAGTACCTGAAAACAGGTGTGAGTGTAATGCTCAAGTTGGCGCTTAACCGCCTCCATTACCCTGGGATGACGGTGGCCGGTATTGAGCACGGCAATACCTCCGGCAAAATCAATGTACTGGCGCCCTTCAACATCCCACACAGTGGCATTTTCCGCACGCTCGACGAAAACCGGATGAATCTGACCCACACCCCGTGCGACCGCGGCATGCCGCCGTTGCATCAAGGATTCATTGCTTTTGCTCATCACTCACCTCACACACAGTCAGATGAAATCCCGGGTCAGATTCCGCCCAGGCACAGGTACTTGATTTCCACGTACTCTTCGATGCCGTACTTGGAACCTTCACGGCCCAGACCCGAGGATTTCATCCCGCCAAATGGCGCTACCTCGGTTGAAATGAGTCCCGTGTTGATTCCAACCATGCCGTACTCCAGCGCCTCGGCTACCCGGAAGGCACGGCTCAGGTCACGGGCATAGAAATAGGCAGCCAGACCGAATTCTGTGTCGTTGGCCTGACGAACCACATCGGCTTCGTCGTTGAATCGGAACAGTGGTGCCAGAGGCCCGAAGGTTTCCTCACGTGCCACCAGCATGCTGCTGTCGATATCCGCCAGGACCGTGGGCTCAAAGAAAAAGCCGCCCAACTCATGGGGCTGACCGCCGACCAGTACGCGTGCACCCTTGCTGGTGGCGTCTGCAAGATGCTGCTGCACCTTGTTTACGGCGGCCGCATTGATCAACGGGCCAGTAGTCACGCCATCGTCGGCACCATTACCGACCTTGAGCTTGTTTACCGCGGCAACCAGCTTCTCGGCAAAAGCGTCGTACACGCCATCCTGCACATAGATGCGGTTAGCACAGACGCAGGTCTGTCCGGCATTGCGATATTTGGAAATCATCGCGCCTTCGACTGCCGCATCCAGATCAGCGTCATCAAACACGATAAAAGGTGCGTTACCGCCCAGTTCCAGAGAAAGCTTTTTCAGCGTCGGCGCGCATTGCTCCATCAGCTTGATGCCCACACCAGTGGAGCCGGTAAACGACAGCTTGCGTACTATCGGATTGGCGCACAGCTCACCGCCGACGGCTATGGACTGTTCAACGTCCGCCGTTACCACGCTCAACAAGCCAGCGGGCAGGCCGGCCTGTTCGGCCAGCGCAACCAGCGCCAATGCCGAGAAGGGAGTCTGAGGTGCAGGCTTGAGTACCATCGCGCAGCCGGCCGCCAGAGCGGGCGCCGCCTTGCGAGTTATCATGGCGGCCGGGAAGTTCCAGGGCGTAATGGCTGCGGTAACGCCTACCGGCTCTTTCTGCACGATGATGCGTTTGTCCGCCTGATGGCCGGGAATGGTGTCACCGTAGATACGCTTGGCTTCCTCGGCAAACCACTCGATAAAGGAGGCCGCATAACCAACCTCTCCGCGCGCCTCGGCCAGTGGCTTGCCCTGCTCGGCAGTCATGATCTGCGCCAGGTCTTCCTGGTGCGTCATCATCAGTTCGAACCACTTGCGCAACACTGCGGAGCGCTCCTTGGCAGTGCGCTTGCGCCACGCTGGCTGAGCTGCCCTTGCGGCCTCAATGGCCCTGCGGGTTTCCGCAGCGCCCATGTTTGGCACACTCCCCAGACGCTCTGAGTTGGCCGGGTTGAAAATCTCGGTACGCGTACCGTTGTCAGCTTCGCACCAACGCCCGTCGATGTGGGCTTGCTGACGGAAAAGCTCTGGGAATTGCAGTTGCATGTGGGCTCCTTGCAGGGTAAAGCGTGACGGCAGGCGTAACGCATTTACAACATAGATGTTTGAAATTTCAAACATGCTAAGGCGCGCGAAGGGAACAGGCAATAGGGCTGAAAAAAAAAGCTGGTGGGCGTTGTGGCGATTGAATTAACCACGAGACAGAAGAGTCAGGGGAGACAGATTCGAACAGGCTTCCATGCCCATTTCGACTCAATAGAGCGTTACCGATGTGAACCCGGCGATGGAGTCAGGCCGCTGTCTCGCTATCGAACAGCTCTGCCGGACCATGTTGATCCGCTTCGAGCAGACCCGCAACGCGCTGCAAACTGGCGAGCAGCATCAGTTGCTCCCAATCTGCCAGCTTGCCGAATCGATCCAGGAACTCGGCTGGCAATAACGCAGGCTCGGACTGGATTGCATCCACCCCTTTGGCGGTCAATGCCAGATGCACCTTACGCTTGTCGCTCTTGCTGCGGATTCGCTGAAGCAACTCTCGGCTCTCGAGGCGGTCGATGATGGTGCTGAGAGTCGCCTGGGAAACGCTGACACGTTTCGCCAGATCGCCCAGAGTGCCTTCGCCCATCGCTTTGATGCTGTGCATGATCAACAGCTGAATGGGCGTCAAGCCACTGTGACGGCCCAGGCGTTTAGCGTGTATCTCGCTGGCCCGCTGCAGACGGCGCAGGGAAAGATAGAGGTCGTGCATCATGTACATGTTTGGCTCCCGGCTGCACCCGAAACGGAATGCATTTTGCCATAAAGTCTAAATATTACAGTAGTAATCAATTATGCCGATCTTTAAAAACCATAATTTGCTTTAAGCGCCCCAAGACGTTTCAGAATGGGCCGCGAAGAGCTTAAAGCAGATCCAGAGTACCGCAGAATTACTTTTGGATCAAAGTAGTCCAGCACTTAAAGGTCAATCGTTAAGTAAATAGCCCCAACCAGGACCAGCTCCTCAATTGCACAAGGGCAAAAAGCACGATAAGCACAGGAAGACATATATGTCCTGATAGGACCTGGTGCCGATTCAACCGATATATAGCCGAACGCTTTGTTAACTGGGCCTCGCGCAACTGCCCAGGCAAAGCCTTGACTCAATATTCCGGGAACTGCATGGCAGTCTGAGTTCAAACCGGCCGCGGCGCAGGCCTATACTGCCGTCAGCATCATCTTCGGTAGCCAGAACCAGTCAAAAACGATAAAAGCGGCCTTATGATAAAAACCTTCCCGACCAAGCTGAGCGCATGCGCCACAGCCCTAAGCTGCCTGTTCCCGACACTCTCTCTGGCACAGGATTCACCCCTCAGTCTACCCGCACAGGTGGTTCTCGGTAGCGAGGCAGCCGAGCAGGATACGCGTGTTCCCCTGGCCCGCAGCACCGTCAGCGGCAACCAGATCAGCCCGCAAAGCCTCGGCGCCAACCTCTCCGAAACCCTGCAACGAGTGCCCGGCATTGTTGCCGCCAACCGTCAGAACTACGCCCAGGACCTGCAAATATCCTCCCGCGGCTTCGGCGCGCGGGCTCAATTCGGCGTAAGAGGTGTGCGGCTGGTACAGGATGGCATCCCGCTGACCATGCCGGACGGCCAGGGTCAGCCATCGCTGTTCGATCTGGACGGCATGCAACGCATCGAAGTGCTGCGCGGTCCGCTGACCACCCTGTACGGCAATGCCTCGGGGGGCATTATCCAGGGCTTCACCGATGAAGGTGCCTTTTACCCGACGCTGGAAAATCGTACCGCGATAGGACCGGATAACCTGCGCCGCTCAAGGCTGCGCTACGGCGGTCAGCATGGCGATTTGAATATTGCCGCCAACATTTCGCGCCTGGAAACCGACGGCTACCGGGACCATAGCGAAACGCGCCGCGACATTGCCAACCTGCGCCTGGGCTGGGATATCGATGACGCTTCCAGCCTCACCCTGTTGATCAACAGCCTCGACCAGCCTGAAACCCAGGACCCGCTAGGATTGACCAAGGCGCAGGTGCGTGAAGACCGGCGTCAGGCTGTAGCTGGAACCCAGACCTTCGATACCCGCAAAACCGTAAGGCACAACCAGGCCGGATTGAATTACCAAAGGCGCCTGGGCAATGACGACAAGCTAACCCTGATGGTCTACGGCGGCGAGCGCTATGTGGAGCAGTTTCTTGCATTCCCCGGGGGCGGCCAATTTTCCGGCGGCGGCGTTATCGAACTGGATCGTCGCTTTGGCGGCGGCGAGCTGGGTTGGCAACGCGAGACGCAACTGTTCGGTCTGCCGGTTGAACTGGCTGCGGGCCTGACCTACGACTACCAGGGCGAGCAACGCAACGGCTTCGTCAACGACTTTGGCGACAAGGGGCCTCAGCAGCGGGACGAATTCAATACTGTCGACAGCCAGGAAGCCTATCTGATCAGTACCTGGCAGCTCGATCCACGCTGGACACTGACCGCCGGCCTGCGCCACAGCCGGGTGGAGTTCGAGTCCGAGGATGATTATCTAGCCGACGGTCAGGACGACAGCGGCGGAGTGGACTATCGCCAGACCAATCCCGCACTAGGATTGAGTTATCAGTTGAGTCCGGCATTGACGGTTTATGCGGCGCTTGGTCAGGGCTTTGAAACACCGACCTTCCAGGAGCTGGCCTATCAGCAACAGGGCAGCGGTCTTAATTTCGGCCTGCAGCCCGCCGAGTCACGTAATGCCGAGGTCGGTCTGAAGCTGCGCCGTGAACAGACGCGCATCAACCTCGCCCTGTTCCATAGCCGCGTCAAAGACGAGATCGTCACCGGTCCTGACCAGGTGAGCACCGGTCGCAGCACCTTCGTCAATGCTGGCCAATCTACCCGCCGAGGCGTCGAGCTCTCCGTTGAGCAGGGTTTCGACCACGGCATCGAAGCTTACCTGGCCTACACCCTGCTTGATGCTCGCTTTGACAACTACACGACTAGCGGCGGCGAAGACCTCTCCGGCAAGAACCTGCCCGGCGTACCCCGTCACAGTCTGTTCGCCGAACTGAGCTGGCAGCCCCCGGGGACCGGTTTTATCACCGCGCTGGAAGCCCAGTCACTGAGCGAGCGTTATGCCACTGATGACAATCAGAACAGCGCCTCCGGTTATGCCGTGTTCAACTGGCGCGCCGGTTACACGCATGAGTTTGGCAACTGGACAGTCGATCCCTTCGTCCGCATAGACAACCTGGGAGACAAGGAATACATCGGCTCGCTGATCGTTAACGGCCCAGGCGGTCGATACTATGAACCCGCCCCTGACCGTCAATGGCTGGTGGGCCTCGGCGTGCAGTACCAGTGGCGCTAGCTCGAGATGGCCGGGTTTCACCCCGGCCAGCTTATTAGCAACGAAATTCAATATATTTGACAAAATTTGGCTTTATTGCGGCTGACAGGGTTTTTCGTTTGTTATTTTTGACATAAGATCGATCTACACTCTGCCAAGTACTCCGCTCAAGCAACGCCAGGACGACCCCATGAACAGCATTTATACCCCCGCCAGTCAGCAGGACCTCAGTCTTGAGGAATTCTGGATGCCCTTCACTGCCAACCGCCAGTTCAAGGACCGTCCGCGCCTGCTCGAAAGCGCTGAGGGCATGTACTACACAGACGTAGAAGGCCGACAGGTAATTGATGGCACCTCCGGGCTCTGGTGCTGCAACGCCGGCCACGGGCGCAAGGAAATCGCCGAAGCGGTCAGCAAGCAGATCGCCAAAATGGATTTCGCCCCGACCTTTCAGATGGGCCACCCGCTGCCATTCCAACTGGCCGAGCGACTGGTGGAGCTAGCTCCCGAGGGTCTGAACCGGGTGTTCTTCACCAACTCGGGCTCCGAGTCGGTGGACACAGCATTGAAGATTGCCCTGGCCTACCACCGCGCCCGCGGCGAGGGCACTCGCACCCGGCTAATCGGTCGTGAACTGGGTTATCACGGCGTCGGATTCGGCGGCATATCGGTCGGCGGTATGGTCAACAACCGCAAGGCCTTTGGTGTACAACTGCCCGGTGTCGACCACTTGCCCCACACCCTGGACCTGGAGCGCAACGCCTTTACCCGTGGCCTGCCGAAACACGGCGTCGAATTTGCCGACCATCTCGAGCGTCTGGTTAACCTGCACGGCGCGGAGAACATCGCTGCCGTCATAGTCGAACCCATGTCAGGGTCCGCCGGGGTCATTCTGCCGCCCCAGGGCTACCTCAAGCGCTTGCGTGAAATCACTGAAAAGCACGGCATCCTGCTGATATTCGACGAGGTGATCACCGGCTTCGGCCGCGTCGGTTCGCCTTTCGCTTCACAGCGCTGGGAAGTCACGCCGGACATCATGACCACGGCCAAGGGCCTGACCAATGGCGCGATCCCGATGGGCGCGGTGTTCGCCAGCGACAAGATTCAGGATGCGTTCATGCATGGCCCCGACGGCATCATCGAGCTATTCCATGGCTATACCTATTCAGGCCACCCGGTAGCAGCAGCGGCAGCGCTCGCGACGCTGGACATATATGCTCGCGATGGCTTGCTGACGCGTATCCGGGATCTGGAAATCTATTGGCAGGAAGGACTGCACAGCCTCAAAGACCTGCCCAATGTGATCGATATTCGCAACACCGGCATGGTCGGCGCGGTACATCTTGCCAGCCGAGACGGCGCGCCCGGAAAACGTGGCTACGATGTATTCGAGGGCTGCTTCTGGGACGGTCTGATGGTACGCAACAGCGGTGACATCATCGCCATGGCGCCGCCGCTGATTGTCGAAAAGAGCCATATCGACCGGATCATCAATACCCTGGGTGACGTCCTTCGGCGAACGCCATAATCGCCAGACGCACACTCGGAGATTAATAGGGTGTGCTGGATCAGCTATGGCGGACCGTCGGTGGCAGGGATGCCACCGTCGAGCTACAGGGATGTACTTGCTGCGTGTCCGCAATGGCTGGTACAGCACGCCGCAGCACACTGTTTCGAACAAATACGACCTACATACTTTTTATAGCACCGGTGACCCAATGACCCTGCAACTGACTCACTTTATCAATGGCAAGCGCACCGCCCCCAGCGAGCGCACTCAGCCCCTCTTCGAACCCGCTACGGGCGAGCAGCGCGGCAGCGTCTCCCTGGCCAACGTCAGCGAAGTTGAACAGGCCATCGCGGTCGCCAAGGCAGCGCAGCCAGCCTGGGCAGCCACAACGCCCCTGAACCGTGCACGCGTGCTGTTCAGGTACAAGGCGCTGGTCGAGGCCCATGCCGATGAGCTGGCCGAGCTGATCACCCGCGAACACGGCAAGGTATTCGACGATGCCAAGGGTGAGCTGACCCGCGGCCTGGAAGTGGTGGAGTTTGCCTGCGGCATCCCACACCTGCTCAAGGGCGAGCATACCGAGCAGGTTGGTGGCGGTGTTGATGCCTGGTCGGTCAATCAGCCACTGGGCGTATGCGCCGGTATTGCACCGTTCAACTTCCCGGCGATGGTGCCCATGTGGATGTTTCCGATCGCCATCGCGTGCGGTAACACCTTCATCATGAAGCCGTCGGAGAAGGATCCCAGCGTGCCCATGCGCCTGGCCGAACTGCTCACTGAAGCCGGTCTGCCCGATGGCGTGATGAACGTGGTCAACGGCGACAAGGAAGCGGTCGACGTATTGCTTACCCATCCCGACGTACAGGCCGTCAGCTTCGTGGGTTCAACCCCAATTGCTGAATATATCTACGCCACCGGCTGTGCCCACGGCAAGCGTGTGCAGGCCCTGGGCGGCGCGAAGAACCACATGCTGGTGATGCCCGATGCTGATCTGGATCAGACCGTCAACGCCCTGATGGGCGCCGCCTACGGCAGTGCTGGCGAGCGTTGCATGGCTATTTCCGTCGCGGTCGCAGTAGGCGATGAGGTCGCTGATCGCCTGGCTGCGGCACTGGCGCCCAAGGTCAAGGCGCTGAAAATTGGTAATGGCCTGAGCGCCGGGATGGAGATGGGGCCGCTGGTGTCAGCTCAGCACCGTGACAAGGTTCGTGGTTATATTGACCAGGGCGTAAGCGAAGGTGCCGAGCTGGTGGTCGATGGCCGCAACGTCAGCGTGCCCGGCCTGGAAGGTGGCTTTTTCATGGGCGGCTGCCTGTTCGACAGGGTAACCGCAGACATGACCATCTACCGCGAAGAGATCTTTGGACCCGTGCTGTGCATTGTGCGCGTACCCGATTACGCCACTGGTGTGAAGCTGATCAATCAGCACGAATACGGCAACGGCACAGCGATCTTCACCCGCGACGGCGACGCGGCCAGGCAGTTCTGCAACGAGATTCAGGTTGGCATGGTTGGCGTCAATGTGCCGATTCCGGTACCCATGGCCTTCCACAGCTTCGGCGGCTGGAAGCGATCACTGTTCGGTCCGCTGCACATGCACGGCCCCGATGGTGTGCGCTTCTACACCAAGCGCAAGGCGATCACCTCCCGCTGGCCGACCGGCATCCGCGCTGATGCCGAATTCAGCATCCCGACCATGAAGTAGTGCTTTCTGTTCTTGCCGGACCGACCCTGGCACAGGGTCGGCAGCGCCTGATGCCGGCGCCAATAGCCTGGAGAAATACCCATGCCTATCAACAACATCATTGATTTTGCCACCGCGCCCACCGAGGCCGAGCACTACCGGCCGGCCCCCGAAAAAGTACGCTCCGGCGATCCGGCGCAATCGGTATGCAACCACTACAGCAGCCCTTGCGGCCAGTTCTCCAGCGGCACCTGGGAGTGCGTCCCGGGTCACTGGGAGGTGAGCTACAGTGAACACGAGTACTGCGAGATACTCGAAGGCGTATCCATCCTGCACGACGATCAGGGCGGTAGCCGCAAGCTGGAAGCGGGCGATCGCTTTGTTATTCCTGCCGGTTTTGTCGGTAGCTGGGAAGTGATCGAGCGCACTCGCAAGGTGTACGTGATCTTCGAGCCCGCAACCAGCTGAGGCGCATCAAACAGAAGGCCACACCCCTTCAGCAGGAAATCGCCATGGTCTAAAAGTGACCCAGCGGTTACAGTTCTCGTCAGCATAAGCATTCGAAGAACACACCAGCGTCCTGGTTGGCAATCTGCCGCCAGAGCTGCCCGCCGCGAGCGGGCACAGGCGCCTGGTACCTGTCAGGAGTCATGCCAGATGTCGCGTTTGCCGGTCATAGTCGGATTTGGTGGCTACAACGCCGCCGGTCGCAGTTCCTTCCACCATGGATTTCGCCGCACGGTGATTGAATCCCTGCCCGTCGACGAGCGCCAGGAGACCCTGGCCGGTCTGGCGGTATTGATGAAACTGGTGCGTGTCGAGAACGATCAGTATCTCGATACCGACGATCAGCCACTGACCCCAGCCGATATCGAGACCCGTTTTGGCGAGCAAATATTGGAAGGCACCTTGGTAAGGCGTATCGAAAAACGCCACCTGGATGTCGATGCCGCTCATTGGCAAAAAAACCTGACAATCACCGGTGAAGCAGGCAAACCCTTCTCCTTTATCACCCTTGCCAAGCAACTCCCCGAGCCGCTACCTACCGACTGGGTTATCGAGCCATTGAACGATACCGAGGTAATGGTCACGGTATACGACGGCTGTGACATCAAGGTGGATAGCTACCGCTCGCTACCGGTGAAGTCCGCAGGACAATTGCCCAGCGGCTTTGAGCCCTCCGAGCATTACGCCTCGCGTTTCCACCCGCGCGGCCTGCAAATGACCATCGTCGCGGCGACCGATGCGCTTCGCTCCAGCGGACTACCCTGGCAACGCATTGTCGACAGCGTCCAGCCCGACGAGATCGCCGTGTTCGCCAGTAGCGCCATGAGCCAATTGGACGAAAACAGTTTCGGCGGCTTGATGCAGTCGCGCCTCAAGGGCAACCGAGTCAGCGCCAAACAACTGGCCCTGGGCCTGAACAGCATGCCGGCGGATTTCATCAACGCCTACATTCTCGGCAGTGTCGGCACCACTGGCGCCATTACCGGGGCCTGCGCGAGCTTTCTGTACAACCTGCAGAAGGGCACCGAAATGATCACCAGCGGCCGTGCCCGCGTCGTCCTGGTGGGCAATGGTGAGGCGCCCGTCACCCAGGAGTGTATCGAAGGCTATGGCGCGATGGGCGCCCTGGCGACCGAGGACGGACTGCGCAATATCGAAGGCAAACCCGACGTCGACTTCCGCCGGGCAAGCCGCCCCTTCAGTCACAACTGCGGCTTCACCCTGGCCGAGTCAGCGCAGTTCTTCCTGTTGATGGATGATGAGCTCGCGATGGAACTGGGGGCTGACATCCATGGTGCAGTGCCCGATGTGTTCATCAATGCGGACGGCTTCAAGAAATCCATTTCCGCACCGGGGCCGGGCAACTATCTGACCATGTCCAAGGCCATTTTCAGTGCCATGCAGATCGTCGGCGAAGAGGGCGTGCGCAAGCGCAGTTTCGTCCACGCCCATGGCTCGAGCACCCCGGCCAACAGAGTTACGGAATCAGAGTTGCTCGACCGTGTGGCCGGCGCTTTCAATATCAGCGACTTGCCGCTCACTGCAGTCAAAGCCTATGTCGGGCACTCCCTGGCCAGCGCCAGTGCCGACCAAATGGCTTCTGCGCTGGGCACCTTCAGATATCAGATCATCCCCGGCATCAAGACCATTGACGCCGTTGCCGACGATGTCCACTGCGAACACCTGAGGATCAGCACCCGCGACGCGAGCAGGGCCGACGATCCACTGGAAGTCTGTTTTATCAATTCCAAGGGCTTTGGCGGTAACAATGCCAGCTGCGTAGTGTTGGCGCCCAGCGTAGTCGAGCGCATGCTGCACAAGCGTTATGGCAACGCCGCCTATGCCGACTACTGCGAACGGAGGGAAAACACCCGCGCAGAAGCTCGGGCCTACGATCAGAAGGCGCTCAAGGGTCAGCTCGATGTCATCTACAATTTTGGCGAGAATATGATCAACGACAGCGAGATTCAGCTAGGTGATGCGCAAATCCGCATCCCGGGCTTCTCTCAGCCCCTGGTGTTTCGCAAGGATGATCGCTTCAAAGACATGCTCTGAACTGAGGATTCTCATCCCCGGCCACTGCCGGGGATGAGCTACAGCATCAACGTTTGGCGCGGGCAGCAGCAATAAACGCTGCCATCTCGGCGTTCTTGTCCGCTTCGACTTTCTGCACATTCGGGTTTTCGGCCAGCTTGGCCTGTAGCGCACGCGCTTCAGGCAGGTCCGCCAGCAGATCAAGACCAAAGAGTTTCTTCGCCACGGCGCTGGCCAGATCGATACTGTAGATGAACATCAGATCGGCTATGGTCATCTCGCTGCCAGCCACATAAGGCGCAAACTTGGCGTGGCGCTTGAGCGCAGCAATACCACCAAGCAGATCAGCCTTGGCCTTGTCTTTCACCTGCTGATCAACCTTCCCACCAAAGAACACTTCCGCGTAACAGCTGCGCGCAGGCAGCTCGATATACAACTCGATTTCCTTGGTCAGCGCACGCACGGTAGCGCGCTCGAAGGCATCCTTGGGAAGCAGTGCCTTGCCGCCCTGGGTTTCTTCGATGTACTCCAGAATCACGTTGGTTTCGCTGACAAAACCGTGCTCTGTTTCCAGGCTGGGCACCTTACCGCGCGGGCTGATGGCTAGAAACGCCTCATCCTGGCTGGGGTGCACCACGTTCACTTCGAAATCCACGCCCTTTTCGAGCAATGCCAGCTTGACCATATTGAAGTAGTTGCTGACGGCGAAACCGTGAAGTTTGAGCATGCAAAAGTCTCCTGCAGAGTGAATGTTGTTTTTCTGTGCACCCGTTTTAGCCCTGGCCCGACAAAATATCCAGTGGCATAAACCCGGTGAATGCGAACGCAGTGGCGATGCAACGACAGCGCAGAACCTGGTGACCATCAACAACTAAGATTGCCTATGCTTTTCACGCTCTTTTACGGCTAGACTGGGGACTGAACAACAAGAAGCTGAATCCATAGAAGAGGTAGCGACACAATGCTGAAACCCGATGAGATCACCGAAATCAACCTGCTTAACCAGTTCAATCTGGCTACCTCCAAGGAGGGCCTGAAGATCCACCGCCACGAAGCTGCACAGGAAGTCGTTGCTGCTGCCGAGCGTCTGCACTCCCGCGGACTGACCACTCAGCCCGATGGAGGCTACCTGACCAGCCTGGGTCTGGATGCGGCAGAACACAGCCAGGCGTTGCTGACGATTCTGCGCGCCGACTGAAAGTGGACCCGCGATCATGGCCCTGAGTGGAGAAATTCAGCCGCAGATAGCCGAAGGTATCGACCGCAAGGCACTGACCACCCTGCGCAAGCGCTTCATGGGAATCAACCACAGTCGCCTGCAGCGCGTGCTGCAGGCACTAGCCTCGCGCCAGTACAATGTCCTGCAACTCATACCTCTGCTGTTTGACGTCAACCATCCGCTCCTGCCCGGCTATGTTTCCCGTTCCACTCCCCACGGACTTGCTGGCTACGTTCCCGAGCCCAATGTATTGCACGGTGCCCAGGCGTTGACCCGTAGCTTCAGCTATCGCCGGCATCCCGCCGGCTTCACCGGTGACATCCATTCGTTATTTCTGATGGGCAGTGGCGGAACTATCGCCCAGTCCGATCAGAGCGACCTGGATATCTGGGTCTGCCACTCGCCAAACCTGGCCGCAGGGGCCGTCGCTGAGCTGGCGGCAAAATGTCAGTTGATCACCGACTGGGCAGCAACACAGAGTTGCGAGGCGCATTTTCATCTGGTCAATCCTGCGACCTTCAGTTTGGGCTACCGTGACAACGCACTGAGTATCGAGGACTGCGGAAGCACCCAGCATTACCTGTTGCTGGACGAGTTCTATCGCACTGCGATCCTGCTGGGAGGGCGCTATCCATTATGGTGGCTGGTCCCTGATTATGAAGAGAAGCATTACGTCGATTACACCCGACAGCTGATCGACAAACGCTTTATCCGCGCGCAGGAAAGCCTGGATCTGGGGCATATGGCGCGTATTCCAGCGGGTGAGTATGTCGGTGCCGGCCTCTGGCAGCTTTTCAAGGGTATCGAGTCGCCTTACAAATCGGTACTCAAACTGTTGCTGACCGAGGTCTATGCCAGCGAACACCCCGATGTGCGCTGCCTGAGCCTGGATTTCAAGCATGCGGTATATGCCAACCACCTGGATCTGGACGAGCTGGATCCCTATGTCATGCTTTATCGACGCATAGAGCGCTATCTGCTGAAACGTCAGGAAACCGAACGACTCGAGCTGGTGCGCCGGTGTCTTTACATCAAGGCTGACGTCCGTCTGAGTCGGCGCACCGGCGCCCTGGGCTGGAAGCGCAGCTTGATGGAGAAGCTGGTGCGTGAGTGGCACTGGGACACACGGCAACTGCAACAGATGGATAACCGTCAGGCATGGCGGGTTGGCGAAGTGACCCGCGAACGCCAGCAACTGGTCAGCGAGCTGACCCACAGTTACCGGTTTCTGTCCCAGTTCGGGCGCAGCAATGACGTGATAAACCAGGTCAACAGCCGCGACCTGTCCCTGCTCGGCCGCCGGTTATATGCTGCCTTTGAACGCAAGGCAGGCAAGATTGAGGTCATCAACCCGGGGATCGCCCCTGATCTAAGCGAACCCTTGCTGACCCTGGCGCAACGCAGCAGCGGCGGGCTGGAACAGAGCCGCTGGCATCTCTATCGCGGCACCTTGAGCCAACCGGAGTTGGCTGACCATGTACCGCTCAAATACACCCGACATCTGATCGAGCTGATCGCCTGGGCGCACCGCAACGGTCTGGTTGATGCGGCCACGCGTATCGCAGTGCACCCCGGTGACAGCGCGCTGAGCGAGTTCGAATTGAATAACCTCCTGGCGAGTCTGCGCCAGCAATTTCCTCTGCCGCTACCGGTACTGACTGAAACCGCGCTATCGCGTCCCAGCCAGCCGTGCCAGGCGCTGCTTTTGGTAAATGTGGGGCTCGACCCGCTCCCGGTCACCAGCCAGAAGAATGTGCATCTGATCAGCAGCCATACCGACGCCCTGGGTTACTCGGGACTGCGCGACAATCTGATTCTGAGTATCGACCAGGTCACTCTCAATAGCTGGAACGAGCTGCAGGTCAGCCGCTTCGAGGGTGAAGAGGCCTGTATCCAGGCCCTGTGCGACTACCTGAACAAGGCCCATGAACACCAGCATCGACCGGATCTGCAGGTGGTCTGTTTTTGCCGCAATCGCTCCAGCGCCATTGCCGAGCGGGTAGAACAGCTGTTCCAGGACGCTACTCGGCAATTGCTCGCCGAACCCCCGTCACGCTTTCTATTGCAGATACAGAACAGCTTCCAGATCCTTGAGCGCAAGGAAGGACAGATCGACATTACCCACCTGGCCGACCGGGAGCGGCTGATGCGCTACCTGGGCACTGGTCGCACCAGCTACAGCCCCCTGGCGCTGGACCGCTTCGCCTTGCAGGGACAGGACACCGCCCTGATGCTCCAGCAGGCCAGAGCCGGAGAGATCCAGGTCTTTTACCGCCTGCTACCGGACCGCCAGGCAGAGATAAGCGTGCTGGATGAGCTTGGCGCCCTGTGGCGTACCCGGCAGGCATGCCGTGACGAGCAGACACTACTGCTGCCGTTGCTGCGTTTTCTGCATAGCATCCGGCTGCGCAGACAGATCAACCAGAGCCTTGAGGTGAGCCTGCGCGAAGAACCCCTGTCGCTCTATGCAATACGCCCGGCCGCTGAGGGCTTGCCGCTACGGCTCGAGGCCCAGCGTGTGCCCAGCCAGGGTATTGAAACCGATTACTACGCGGTACAGGCGATTGCCGAGCCCGGCAATGACCAGAGCCTGAAGGTAAGCATTTTCTGCGGGCAAAAGGAATTTTCCGAACTCGACCACGACGCCGATCTGTTTAGCGCGGCAGCGCGACACATTCTCCATCAACGTGCTGGAACGGAAAACTATCCATGCTATATCACCGACCTGGACCTTTCTGCGGTCGATCCTGCGGGCAGCATGCAGACGGTGCATTACCTGCGTTACCGGCAACGACTCGAGGATGCGCTGAACGCGGCAATGGGGATTGCACGCAACTGATTACTGGCGAGGGGTGAGAAGGGCAGCGCGGCTCTTGAAACGTTTCTGGGCATTGTCGATTATTTGCAGCTGACGCTCATCGGTTGCTGCTGCCCATTCGAGGATTTCCGGCATCAGCCGTCCGCAGCCCAGGCACTGCTCGCCATCGAGACAGCACTTGCGCACACAGGGGGACGGCTGGCGACCGATTACTGACACCTATTCTTCCTCCAGATCCAGTTCCAGCTCTTCACCCGTCAGCTCATTGAGCAGTTGGCTCAGTACTATTTCCAGGGGCTCATCATCGCTATCGTGGAGCCAGCCCTGGTCCGGAAAATAGCCAAAATGCCGCGTCGAATCCGGCGCCGTGAGCCAGATCTCCCGCGAAGCCGGCTGACGCCCGACCACCAGTCGCGGGCCTTCGGCAAGGATCAGCACCAATGATCCGTCGATCACCTCCATATCCAGATCCAGATCGCTCGCGTCCAGCGCGTGCTCGATGCTGTCCTGCAACAAATCGACCTGACGGTTGAAATCTTCTTCGCTCAGTTCATGCATACCTGTTCTCTTCTCCGGTCATCCAGCGCCGGTTCGGATGCGTCAGACCGGGCGGCTGGGTATACTGCCGTATATTGCCTGTAATTCAACAAGGATTTCATTATGAAGCGTTCCATTGTCGTGCTTTTCGCACTTTTCGTTCTCGCTGGCTGCGGCCAGAAAGGCCCGTTGTACATGCCCGCCGAAAAAATCGACGAGCCACGCAACGAAGCCGAGGAAGCCATGATCCAGCAGCCCTCCGAGCGCTGATCGACTCATCCGCTGCCTCCCCGTATATCCGCAAACGAAGCCTATAACATGACAGCTTTTGACTACCGCAATGGCGAACTGTACGCCGAAGACCTGCCATTGTCTGATATTGCCGCACGCCACGGCACACCCTGTTTCGTCTACTCGCGCCACGCGATAGAACAGGCCTGGCTGGCCTGGGATCAGGCGCTGGCCGGCACTTCGCATCTGGTCTGTTTTGCTATCAAGGCCAATTCCAACCTGGCCGTGCTGAATACACTCGCGCGGCTGGGTGCAGGTTTCGACATCGTCTCAGGTGGCGAGCTGGAACGCGTACTCGCAGCAGGCGGCGAACCGTCGCGCATTGTTTTTTCAGGCCTGGGCAAAACGGCCGAAGAGATGCGCCGCGCCCTGGAGGTAGGCATCCACTGCTTCAACGTGGAATCCACCGCCGAACTGGAACGCCTGCAGACCGTCGCCGCAGAACTGGGCGTACAGGCGCCCGTATCGCTGCGGGTCAACCCCGATGTGGACGCGATGACCCACCCGTACATCTCGACCGGTCTGAAGGAAAACAAGTTCGGAATCGATATTGCCCGCGCACCCGAAGTCTATCGGCGCGCTGCCGAGCTGCCGAACATTGACGTCCGCGGTATCGACTGCCACATCGGCTCCCAGTTGACCGACGACACGCCCCTGGTCGATGCTCTCGACCGCTTGCTCGCCTTGGTCGACCAGCTGGCTGCAGAAGGCATACATATTAAGCACCTGGATCTGGGCGGCGGACTTGGGGTGACCTACCGTGATGAAACGCCGCCCTCACCGGCCGAGTATCTGACCAAGGTAAAAGCACATCTGGGTGACCGTGATCTGACTCTGCTGTTCGAGCCAGGGCGTTCCATTGTGGCCAATGCCGGCGTACTGCTGACCCGAGTGAATCTGCTCAAGCCGACCGAACACAAGAATTTCGCCATTATCGACGCGGCAATGAACGACCTGATTCGGCCAGCGCTGTACAGTGCCTGGATGGGTATCGACGCCGTGCACCCGCGTACTGATGTGGCTGCGCTGCAATGGGATATTGTTGGTCCAGTTTGCGAGACTGGCGACTTCCTGGGCAAGGACCGCGAGCTTGCCCTGGCCGAGGGAGACCTGCTGGCCGTGCGCTCGGCCGGAGCATACGGCTTCGTGATGAGTTCGAACTACAATACTCGCCCGCGTGCCGCAGAGGTAATGGTCGATGGCGGCCAGTGCCATCAGATCCGCCGCCGTGAAACCCTCAGCGAACTCTTCGCTGGGGAATCTCTGTTACCCGAGGCCTGAGATGCTGCTGCGATTCACCAAGATGCACGGGTTGGGTAACGACTTCATGGTCATTGACCTGGTCACCCAGCATGCCCAGCTCAATCCACGGCTCATCCGCCAGTGGAGTGACCGCTACACCGGCATCGGTTTCGACCAGTTGCTGGTAGTGGAACCACCGGGCGATCCGGATATGGATTTCCGTTATCGCATCTACAACGCCGACGGCAGCGAAGTGGAGCAGTGCGGTAATGGCGCACGTTGCTTCGCCCGCTTCGTACTGGACAAGCGCTTGACCGCCAAGACTGATATCCGGGTCGAGACTGCCGGCGGCCCTATCGCATTGAGTGTCCAGACAGACGGCCAGGTAACCGTCGACATGGGGCCACCCCGGTTCGTGCCAGCGCAGGTTCCGTTCCAGGCTCAAGTTGAATCGCTTACATACGAACTGGCCGTTGAGGATCAGATTCTGCAGGTCGCCGCAGTATCCATGGGCAACCCGCATTGCGTGACCCTGGTTGACGACCTTAACACCTACCCGGTGAACCAACTGGGCCCCCTGATCGAGCGTCATAATCGCTTTCCCAACGGGGTCAATGCCGGCTTCATGCAGCTGATCGACCGCCACAACGCTCGCCTGAGAGTGTTCGAACGCGGCGTTGGCGAAACCCGTGCTTGCGGCACTGGCGCCTGCGCGGCGGCCGTCGCGGGGATTCGCATGGGCCACCTGACCTCTCCGGTGTGCATCGAACTGCCCGGCGGGAACCTGCAGATCGAGTGGGCCGGACCCGGCGAACCGGTGATGATGACCGGCCCAGCTACCCGTGTTTTCGAGGGACAGATACGCCTATGACCGACAAGCCTGCACATCCGACTCAACTGCTCGATGCCCATACGGTCGCCGAGTACTTGCGCCAACATCCGGCGTTCTTCGCCGAATACGACGACCTGCTGCCGGATCTGATTATCCCGCACCAGTCCGGCCAGGCAGTCTCCTTGGTAGAAAGGCAGGTCAAACTGCTGCGCGAGCGCAATATCGACGTGCGACACCGCCTGGGACAACTTATGGATGTCGCCCGGGAAAATGATCGCCTGTTCGAGAAAAGTCGTCGCCTGATACTCGATCTGCTGGAAGCCCAGAGCCTGGAACAGGTCATCGCCAGTATCGAGGACAGTCTGCGCGACGACTTCCAGGTGCCCTTTGTCAGCCTGATCCTGTTCAGCGAAGCCCAGCGCTTCCCCAATGCCCGCACCGTGAGCCACGCCGAGGCCCGTGATGCTATCGGACACCTGCTCGACAGTGGCAAGACACTGAGTGGTGTGCTGCGCCCCAATGAACTGGCGTTTCTGTTCGGTGAGCAGGCCAACAACGTTGCCTCCACCGCGATCGCACCTATCCAGCATCAGGGCCTGCACGGCGTGCTGGCTCTGGGGAGCCGGGACGTCAACCATTACCGCAACGCTACCGGCACCCTGTTTCTGGGCTACATCGCCGATGCACTGGCCCGCGTACTCCTGCGCCAGCGCCCGGTAGCCGACGAAGTCAGGTCGTAGGGATGCACCCGAGCACGCTGCAGCCTGACCTTGAGGCTTTTCTTGGCCATTTGCAGCGCGAGCGGCAGCTTTCGCCACGTACGCTCGAAGCATATCGACACGACCTGGAGGGCCTGCGCGATTTCCTCGATGCACAAAAAATCGCCCGCTGGCCCGATATGGACGGGTCGCGCCTCAGGCTGTTCGTTGCCCAGCGGCACCAGGCCGGATTATCCGGACGCAGCCTGCAGCGCCTGCTCAGTGCGGTGCGCACCTTCTATCAGTACCTGATCCGCGAACGGCTGAGCAAGCACAACCCGGCACTGGACATACGTGCGCCACGCTCCCCGCGCAAATTACCGAGGGCTCTGGATGCTGACCTCACAGCCCAGCTACTGAATGACAACAGCGACGACGACTGGCTTCTGGTGCGCGATCACGCGATGCTCGAGTTGTTCTACTCATCAGGTTTGCGGCTTTCCGAACTGGCTGGACTGGACATGCATGAGCTTGATCTGGCCCAGGGAGAGGTCCGCGTGCTGGGCAAGGGCAGCAAGACGCGGCTGGTGCCTGTGGGGCGTATGGCACGTGAAGCCCTGCAACGCTGGCTCAAGGTGCGTACGTTGAGCAGTACCGCCGAGCAGGCTCTGTTCATTGGCCAACGGGGCCGACGCCTGACGCCCCGCGCCATTCAGTTACGCGTGCGCCGCTGGGGGGTCGCAAACATCGGGCAGAATCTGCATCCGCATATGCTGCGACACTCCTTTGCCAGTCATGTGCTGGAGTCCTCTGGAGACCTGCGGGCTGTGCAGGAGCTGCTCGGCCATGCGGACATCGGCACGACACAGATCTACACCCATCTGGATTTCCAGCATCTGGCCCAGGTCTACGACAAGGCCCACCCTCGCGCCAAGCGCAAAACGAGCGACTCATGATTCAACTTCTGACTTTCGATCTGGATAACACCCTTTGGGAAACCATGCCGGTAGTCCTGGCCGCCGAAAAAACGCTGCTACGCTGGTTTGACGAACATGCACCTCGTTTCACCCAGGAGCTCGACAGTGAGGCACGCAAAGCCTTGCGTCACGACGTGCTGGCAGCCGATCCAGACCTGCGCCACCGGGTAACCGCTTTTCGCGTGGCAGTTATGGAACTCGGCCTAAGGCGTGCGGGCTATGGGGAAGAGCAGGCGAAGGAATTGACTCAGAGAGGCTTCGAGGTGTTTCTGGAGGCACGCCATGCATTGGAGTTCTTTCCCCATGCAGAAGCCTTGCTGGATGAGTTAAGCAGAAAATACCAGTTGGCGACCATCTCCAACGGCAATGCCGACGTGCGCCGCCTGGGGCTGGAGCGCTACTTCAGTGTCATTGTGTCAGCCGACGAAGTGGGCTTGAGCAAACCCGATCCCGCGCCCTTTCTCCATGCCTTGGAGCGCGCTGGAGCCAAACCTGAACACACACTGCATATCGGCGATCATCCAGTGGATGACATCCAGGGTGCACAGGGCGTGGGACTGCACACCCTGTGGTTCAACCGCCTCATGCTGGACTGGCCGGATCAGCCGCGGCCCAGTGGTGAAGTGCAGTGCCTGAGCGAGATACCTGCCTGGCTGAGCAACTACAAACCCTGACAGCCCTGCCTACCTGAGCCTGGGTCGAAGCCCGGGACACACCCTCAGATCGGACGGCTGCCGTACTTGCCTTCAGGCTTCTTCGGCGGGTCGGCGACAACGTTGGCGCCGACTTCCTGAATTTTGCCGCCGCGTGCCATGAACTCTTCCATCTGGCGAGCAAGCATTTCCCGCTCCCGTTCCTTGGCTTCAAGTGACAGACCTTCCACTGCATCAGGTTGCGCTGCAGCCTTCTTGCGCGACTTGGCTACGGGCGCATCACTGTCCTCATCGTCGCCATCATCATGATCAGCGACTGGCAAATCATCAGTATCGTTCGAATCGTCGGCGTCGCTATCGTCCTCGCGCTCGATCTCGTCATTCTCTAAATCGTCGTCACTCATTCCAGCCACTCCAACGGTAAAAAACACGCTATTTATAGCCTAACGACAGAATTTGGCTAGGGGTGGCGAGATATTTTTTTATTTCACACCCGAGGATTGAAACTCAGGCCTGCGCACCACGGGTCAAGCGTTGCAATTGCTCCAGATCCGTCTGTACACCTGAGGT
Source organism: uncultured Halopseudomonas sp. (assembly GCF_963977355.1). Taxonomy (NCBI): domain Bacteria; kingdom Pseudomonadati; phylum Pseudomonadota; class Gammaproteobacteria; order Pseudomonadales; family Pseudomonadaceae; genus Halopseudomonas; species uncultured Halopseudomonas sp. The sequence goes on from NZ_CAXBOV010000017.1 coordinate 98,323, forward strand.
TTCACGAATCCTGGTCAGAATCTCACGCTTGAGCTGGATAAACGCAGGCTCGAGCTTCATATCCTGATGGCGCTCAGCCGGCAGCGGGACCTCGTAGATACTGTCGATGCGTCCCGGCCGCGGCGCCATCAGTACGATCCGACTGCCCAGGTAAATAGCTTCCTCGACATCGTGGGTAACGAACAGAATGGTGCTTTTTTCCAGCCGGTGCACATGGCGTATGAGGTCATGCATGACCTCCCGCGTCTGTGCATCGAGGGCGCCGAAGGGCTCATCCATCAGCATGATGTCCGGCCTGGGCATCAGTGCCCTGGCGATCGCTACCCGCTGCTGCATGCCACCCGACAACTGGCTGGGGTAGGCATCAGCAAAAGGCTGCAGGCCCATCAGACTGAGCAGTGCATCAGCCCTGCCGCTGGCGGTTTCGACATCGGACTGGCTGTAGACAGTGTCGGAAATCACCTTTAGCTGGCGGCAAAAGCGGATGTTCTGCATCACCGTCAGCCAGGGGTACAGGCTGTAGTGCTGGAACACCATGGCCCGGTCCACTCCGGGGCCGTCAATAGGTTGGTCGTGCAGCAGGATTTCGCCGCTGCTATGGGTCTCGAGGCCGGCGAGGATGCGCAACAGTGTGGACTTGCCACAACCGGAGGCACCGACAAAGGTAATGAACTCATTGGGACGCACATCGAGATTGACCTCAGACAGCGCCTGGATGTTCTGTTCACGGGTCTGGAAGGTCTTGCCGACGTCACGGATACGGATACATGGCTGGTCCATGGGTTTACCTCTTCTGCCAATGAAATGCGCGGCGACCGATCCAGCGGAATGCCTGATCGGTGAGCAAACCGATCAGGCCAATCAGCAGAATGCCGGCAAAGATCTTGTCGGTATGCATGTAGCGCTGGGCACGCAGGATGGCGTAACCAAGGCCCGAGTTGGATGCGACCAGTTCGGCGACCACCAGATAGGTCCACGCCCAACCGCAGGTAATGCGGAGGGTGTCCAGCAGGGCCGGGCGGGCGGAGGGCAGCACCACCAGACGAATGATCTCGCTACGGCTGGCACCCATCGTCTGCGCCGCCTCGATCTGCGCCATGGGTACGCGCCGGACATCCTCGGCAGCCATGAGAGCCATCTGAAAAAAAGTGCCTATGAAAATGATCAGGATTTTCGAACTCTCACCAATACCAACCCAGAGCATGACCAGCGGTATGAAGGCCACCGCCGGCATATAGCGGATGAAGTCGATCAATGGCTCCAGGGTGGCCTGCACCGGGCGGTAGGTGCCCAGATACAGTCCCAATGGCAGGGCAATCAGGGCCGAAATCAGAAACCCGACCATCACCCGATATACGCTGATGGCGGTATCGTTGAGCAGCCCCTCATCGGTACCCCAGTGCCAGAGCCGTTCGGCAACGGCTCCCGGCCCCGGCATGAACAGGGGGTCAGCAAAACCCATGAGGGTGTACAACCACCAGGCCACAAAGGGGGCAATAAGCCCGACAGCAGCCAATATGCCAGTGGTGCGACCACTCATGCTGCCGCGAATGACCCACCAGCGTGGACGACTCACACGGGAGGCAGTCACGGCCTTTTCCTCCGGAACAGGGGCCTGTGCATTCATGGGGTGAGCTCCTTTAATTGGGGTAATGGCATGCGATGCCAGCCACTGGCGGGTGGATATCCGCCAAGCGATGC